>JBKPTR010000168.1:0-5467 GCA_046735615.1 Actinomycetota bacterium | reverse complement strand
TGTTGAAGCCGTGCGCGACCTCGCGGGTGCGCTCGACCATGAGCGAGCGTCCAAGGGGATACTGGTGACGACTTCCGATTTCACTGCAGCTGGCTACGAATTCGCAAGAGGAAAACCCATCGAACTGATTAACGGCAACGGTTTATTGGCGCTTTTCAAGGAAAATACGAACCTTAATGTAAAGATCGTTATGCCACCTTAGCGGAACTGCTATGCAAGCTATGCAGCATGGGCGGCGGCGAATACAACCACATCAACATTTTAGGGAATATTGAACATTCTGTACGTCGCATGGGCGCTGCCGATGTTTAGGGGTCAAAGACCCAGAGTTCTTGTCTTGTTCGCTGTCACCCTGATGATCTTGCCGATGGCTGATGATCTTGTGCCGCGTCAAGCTCTGGTTGATTCCTTGTGACACTCAGGATTGCTGGTGACGGTGCTTCCCCGGATGCGCTCAGACCGTCATGACCGCCGATTGCTCCAATTTGTCTTAGGTAGGGAGCAAGCTGTGATCGAGTGGTCAACGTGCTCCCTCGCCGGCCACTCCCTCGGCTTCCCGCGCGGATAGATCGGAGGAGTACATGGAGAAGTTGCTGCTTACCCCCGAAGAAGCTGCCGAAGCGCTCGGCGTGGGCCGATCCCGTGTCTATGACCTGATGCGCACCCGCCAGCTGCCTAGCGTGCGGATCGGCAAATCACGTCGGGTCACCGTGGCTGCCGTTCACGCTTACGTCGAACGCTTAGCCGAGCAAGATGCTCTGACATGAACCAGCGCGGGAACGGCGAGGGCTCGATTTACCGACGCGCTGACGGGCGTTGGACAGCCGCGTGCTATGTCCTGCGACCCGACGGAAGCCGCGTACGCCGCGCTGTGTACGGCAAGACCCGCAAGGACGTCGCCGATCGGCTGGCGGTTTTAATCACGAAGACCAAGGCGGGCCTTCCCCTCGCCGTGGAGTCGTGGACTCTCGAGCGCTTCGCTGGGCACTGGCTCAAGGACGTCGTCGGGCCCCGTCTGCGTCCCTCAACGCTGTCGAGCTATCGGGAGACACTGCGTTTACATATCCTTCCGACGCTCGGCCGCATGAACCTTCGCGCGCTGACTCCCACGCACGTGCGGACGGTGCTCGCGAACAAGGCTCCGATGGACTTGGCACGCGCTCAGTCCAGATCATCCACAGCACACTCCGCACGATGCTCAGCGAGGCCATGCGCGAGGAGCTGATCGAGCGGAATGTGGCGGCGGTGGTGCGTCCGCCCCCGATCCAGCGGGTTGACGTTCAACCGTGGTCGACTGAGGAGGCGAGCCGGTTCTTGGCGACGACCGCCGATCACCGCCTGCACGCATTGTTCGCGGTTGGTGCGCGCTGGGGCTACGGAAGGGCGAGCTGCTCGCCCTCCGCTGGGATGATGTCGACCTCGAAGGTGGTGTGCTTCATGTCCGGCAAAACGTGCAGCGGCTGCCCGAGATAGGTCTTGTGTTCGGTCCTCCAAAATCGAACAAGTCACGTCGCACAATTCCGCTTCCTGCAACCTCAGCGAAGGTGCTCCGAACCCACCGCGCAAATCAGGCTGCCGAAGCCCTTGCACTTGGACCGGCCTGGGTCGAGTCAGGTCTGGTCTTCACTTCTGCGGTAGGCACAGTGATCGAGCCGCGCAATTTGAACCGCTTCTTCGACGAGCTGATCGCCAAGGCAGGTGTTCGCCGCATTCGCTTCCACGACCTGCGACACACTTGCGCATCCCTCCTGCTCGCCCAGAACGTGCCAGCGCGGATTGTGATGGAGATCCTCGGGCATTCGCAGCTCGCCATGACCACGGACCTCTATTCCCACGTGATGCCGACTGCTCTGCGTGAAGCCGCGGACGCTATGGACCGTGCCCTAGTTCGGCCGAACTGAACTGCGTTGCTGTCAGCGTTGCTGTCAATTGGGGTATTTTGATTAGTCTGGCAGCTCAATTAATCTGCCTTTAGTCTGCTGACTAGGGTAAATAGTGGCGCACCCGGAGGGATTCGAACCCCCAACCTTCTGATCCGTAGTTCGCGACCATACGTCCAACGTCGTCCGACAAGTGATCGGGCGGAGCGGTCCCGCTGCGCACAGCGTCCGAGTGAGTACGAATAGGTGCACGCAGGTGGATGGCGTCTGGCTCCCAGATTGGCTCCCGATCGCACATAGGTCTTCGGCGGGTCGCTTGACGGAGTAAGGAAATTCCTCACCGCTCGGCGTCCCGGGCGGCCATGCCGGGGCCAGGTTCGCCACGCTGCGGCAAGCCGTGACCAACCACAGGTGGTCGTATGCTCTTGGCAACCGGGTGGCTCCACCACCGGGGAGTGCGAGCGCACGAGCCCAGGGCCAACTTAATGGAGTGGGGAATCTACATGCGCGATGGATCGTCCACGACCGAGGACACGAAATCGGCTGGCCCGTCCTCGTTGCGTCTACGGGTGGGCGTGTTCCTCATCCTCTTGTGGATTGTGCCGTTCTGGGCGTTGGCGCCCCGCATCGCGGATTCCCTCAGCGGGCTCAGTAACCCTCCATCAGTTGCTGCTGTGACGACAGCCATCGTCGTCGTGCAGACCATCATCGGGCTGCTCGGGTTCTGCGTCGCCGGAGCGGCAGTCAAGTCGATCATCAAGGGCTCCACGATGAGGCATGCCCTCGGGGCCATCTGGTCCATGCTCATTCACGGGGATCTCCGAGGTCAGGGCGACGTCGGCAGTGATCCGAATGAAGGGCGACCACCACGCGAGGACGCCTAGCTGCTTCGCTGTCGCGGATCGCCTGCCGTACCTGAATGCCATACAGCCTGCGAGTTTGGCCGTGGTTGCCGGCGCCTACGTGAAATCCGTGCAGGAGTGTGCTCGGCCACGCCTCCGCAGTGGATGCACGCAACGACGCGTTGACATAACTCACGGAAGGGTCAAGTGATCATCACCAAGACCAAGAGCAGGTGGTAACGCGTACGCGATCCTCTATGGGCTAGACAGGCTCACGCCGGTGAACGAAGAGGGAGTGAATGACCACAAGGGTCGCCTCCGCCTCGGCTTCCGAGCGCGTCATAGGAGTCGAAGGAGGAAGGGCGTCTTCGGTGTGGTGGCCAGCGGTTTCGCAATACTCCTGGGTTTCATGATCTGGTGCATCGGCGAGCCCCTGAAGGGAGCTACTTCAGCGACAGTCACCGCGCCTCGGTGTGGTTCGTCCAACCACCACGGCGATTCCGTCTAGATCGCTGCCAAACCAGGCGCTATGACCTTGCGCCGGGTCGGCTCAGCGGCGACGGTCCCTGCGGTCGTCTCGCCGGTCGCCCCGGTCGTCTCGCCGGTCCTCTCGCCGGTCTGAGCGGCGGTTTACACCGTGCGCAACCACCGCGACAGTACCGACGGCGGCAGCGGTCCGGGCCACTGGTCGGGGCCCAACCACACCAGGGCGGCCCATCCGTCGTGCGGCTAGGGGCATGTCAGATTTCTCCTTCCGTGGCTGCCAGCTGCTCAGTGCCCGCGTCGGCTGCTTCTTCTTGGTTACCAGCCTCGATCGCGGCAAGCAGCGCCTGAATTGGTATCCGGCCACTGGCCACCAGCTGACCACCCGACCGACGCACGGCCGAGGCAAACGGCGCAGCCCAGGTGTTCTCCCACACCAGCACCGCAGCCGAGCTGCCAGGCTCGATCGCAGCGGCGAGCGAGGTCACGTCCTCCTCGCTGAGCAGCATCGCCAGCTCCGACTCGTACGTCCGCAGTTCCCCAATCTCTCCCTCATCCAGGTCAGAAAGCTCAAACGCCTCAAGCGACCCGTCGGCATCCTTCTTCAACACCAGCAGGTCCAGCACACGGATCAGATCACGCTCGACCAGATCGAGCAGCGCGGGCGCAATCTGCCCATTGAACCTGCTGCCCGGGAACTCAACCACAATCCAATCGACCGGCCCCAGCTCGTCAACATCATCGACATCGTCCATAGACATTCTCCTATTTGGGTGAGACACGGACCGTCGGACCACTCCCTGGGCGCCGACGTCATGCCGGTACCTGAAGCCATATTGCATCCACACTCCGGGGCTCGCATCACCCCTACCGGGTGAGGACCTACTCGACCTTCCCGGCTCACCTCAGCCACTCGCCGAGCCGACACGGGCGTACGGCACCCGTAGCGCAGACGAGCCACTAGACCACAGTCGGGCCGATGCTCACCCCTGGACAAGCCGGCGGACTGGGGTGCGTGTACAGGTGATCCCGACCCCGTTGTCCAGACCGATGATCCGACCGAGGACGTCCTGCCGGTATCTGCCCTGCGCCTCTGCGAACCGGGACCAGCAAGCCTCGACGGAACTTGGGGCGAACAGCTCCGACTCATCGTCTGTCCGCGCGCTAGTTGAATCGCTTGAGTCCCGGCCGAGGATGATCTGAAGTCCAAGGAGCTCTGATCAGGATCGGCGTTGGCGCGCTGGGGAGCGGGCAATACGCGGCATGAGAGACGCTAATCCACAGGTCTTGACCATCCCTCGTCCAGGCGACTGCGTTCGACGCTGGCGCGATCGGTCTTAAATGAACGTGCTGTGCCTGACCGTCTGTCCCTGTCGTTGCGGGGTGTTAACAAGCTCGACGTAATCCGTCATGGCATAGGGTCACTCGGTTGGCTGCTCTCCCAGCACCTCGATCGTCAAAGGAGAGCAAGCCCGTCGTCCATGCCGCCAGCTGGGCCACCACCTGGACCGGGGCAGGGGCAGGCCGCGTCATCAATAACTGGTCGGCGGTCGCTGCAGCTCGATCAGCATGGCGTGAATCTCGTCCTGCTTGGCGGCAAGTCCTTCGATACGGTCCAGCAACGCGGCCCGCGTGTCGACGGTCGTTGCGGCTGCGGGCTCAGTATCCACCGACGCGACATCGGCCGGCTGGGTGCCTGGCTCGCTGTGCCGCCGGACGAACCAAGCTGCCACGGTGGCGCTGACCGTGCCGATCAGTTGCGGTCGTCGGGTAACCGGCTGCGTTAGGCGAAGTTTTGCGCTATTGCCTGGCCATAGCGATGCGGAGGCGTTCGTCGGGGTCGATGAAGTGGCCGTGATCATCTTTGCCGAGATCGATCTGTACCCAGTTGATCTTGCCGATGAACCGGCTGCTGTCTACGGTGTAGTCGGGGGTAACGGTGGTGCCGGATTCGTAGCCGATATCCGTTGTCTCGTCGGCGGAGAAGATCATCGGCTGGCTGGCTCCGACGCGGCCGGTGCCGACAGCTGTGCCGTCGTAGTACAGGGTGACGTTGCCGCCCTTGGCCAGCCCGCCGCCGTCGTAGGCGAACTCCATCCGCACCTGGTGTGTGCCTGCCGGGATCGGCTCGTCGGCCTCGGTGGCGAACTCTTGGATGCCAAGCACGTTGTAGACGAACTTGGCCTTGCCGTCCTTCGCATACAGGCACCAGCCACCGAAGCGACCGCCCTGGGCGATGATCACCCCTTCGACTCCTGCGGC
>JBKPTR010000167.1:0-7932 GCA_046735615.1 Actinomycetota bacterium | reverse complement strand
TTCCGGCTCGACCAGGGCAGCATCGACATCGAGGGTCCGGCGCAACCTCCTGAGCCCAGCCAGGCGAGCCAGTAGACGACCCCCGCAGCCCCGAAGACCTAAGAGACATCATCGCCGGGGTCGCCTGGATCGGCTCGAATTACCGTCTCGGCACGTGGGTGACATTCATCCTCGGCTTCTCCAAGCTCGACATCCTCTTTCGTCATCAAACACACGATGAGGTGCGGCTACCGTATCGGCGTCTGGCAAAGCGGGGTGCGGTGTTTCGGCAGGAGACGGTGCGCTCCATCGATCCGCAACGCCGCTGGGTGGGCACCGATGAGGCGACATATGATGCGGACTTCCTGGTGGTGGCGCTGGGTGCCGACTATGACCTGACCGCCACGCCCGGCTTCGTCGAGGGTGGCTTTGAGTACTACTCGGTCGCCGGTGCTGAGCGGCTACGGGACGAGTTGCCGAGTTCCGCGGCGGCAAGGTACTCCTGGCCGTCCTGTCAATTCCTTTCAAGTGTCCGCCCGCCCCGTACGAGGGAATCCTGCTACTGCAGGACTACCTGGTTGGGCGAGGGATCCGCGACGCGACCCAGATGCATGTGGTTACGCCCCAGCCGGCTCCCATCCCGGTATCACCGGAGGCATCGCAAGCACTGGAGCGAACGATGGCAGCGCGCGGCATCGACTACACCACGCGTCGTCGCGTCTACGGCATCGACCCTGCCGGTAAGGTGGCGCATTTCAAGGACCATGACGAGCCGTTCGACCTGTTCATCGGCATCCCGGTGCACAGAGTGCCCGACGTGGTGGTGAAGGCCGGCCTGACCGAAAACGGCTGGGTCAAGGTGGACCCGCTCACCCTCGCCACTCCCTTCCCCGGCGTCTACGCACTCGGCGACTGTGCCGAGACCGGGATCCCCAAGGCCGGCGTCTTCGCCGAGGCGGCGCGGGCCGTCTCCGACCAGATCGCTGCCAGCATCCGGGGCGGCAGGCCTAGGCCGTACGACGTCACCGGCATGTGCTTTGTGGAAATGGGCGGCGGCGAGGTGGGCCTGGTTGACGTGCACTTCCGAGCCGACGGCGGGCCCACAGCTCCAATGCTCGGACCCGGCGCCGAGTACGCCGCCGAGAAGGCCCAGTTCGGAGCGGTCCGGCGGGCCCGGTGGTTCGACCTCTAGCACCGGCTCGAACCAGCTCCAGCCGTTTTTGTGGGGTGCCGCGTACTCGTCAGCCGTGTTAGGGCGTGTTTGCAGTTGCAATGAGGACTTCCCCACGGTCGACGAAGTCCTACCGGCAAAGGTTCTCAAGACGGCGTCGCACGTTCCGGAGAAAGTCGGCTCGGGCGGCCGGTTCTAGTTGCGCGAGGCGCCTGCCCGATACGCCGAGCGTCCGGTGCTGTTCGATGAATTGCCGCAGGCTGGCTTGATGTGACCAGGCCATCGAATCGACCTGTACGTGGTGAAACCCGGTGCGCTGGAGCATGGCTCGCAGTTTGTCCGGAGTGTTCATGAGGTCGTGCTGGGCGATCAGAGGGCGATCGAGTGGGGCGCCGTGGCGGTCGAGTTCCTGGTTCCAGATCGCTAACGCGGGAGCGCCCCTGTCGTAGCCCCAGGTAGCCAGGCCGATGCTGCCGCTAGCCCTGAGCACCCGTCGTACTTCGTCGAGCGCCGCTTCAGGCTCCGGCACGTGGAACAGTACGAATGCCATGATCACAACGTCGTACGAAGCCGAATTGAAGGGCAGCTTGGCCGCGTCGGCGATGACCCGGGGATAGCCGGCTGATGTGCGACGCAGCATTCCCTCGGCCCGGTCCGCAGCAACGATGAGGGCCGATGGGGCGGCGCGGCGAATCGCTGGTAGCAGGGTTCCCACGCCAGCGCCAAGGTCGAGGACCCGTTCGGCAGAGTGAAGCGGCACCTTGTCGATCAGATGGACGCCTGCGGGGTGTATTGCCGATGCTCACCACTGCTCGTAGGCCTGAGCGGATGCCGAGTAGTAGGCAGCGAGTAGGTCGACTGGGCTGGCCGGCGGCCGGGTCACCGTCGCGATCAGAGGGGGTTCGATGCGTTGATCACGACCGATACGGCTACTGCTCGCTGTTTCTGCGGCGGGATGAGTTGGCGCATAAGCGAAATCGCCTGATCGGTGAACAGCGGGTAGAGCGCGCAGTCATCGATGCTCACCGGTTCCCGATGCAGCACACGAACGTCTCTGAATCCGGCCTTTTCCAGTTTGTAGATGAAGTCTTGTTCGGCCAGGGCGCCGGCAACGCAGCCGGCCCAGGCCGCCGGTTGGGTGAGGATCTCCGGCGGAAGCTGATCTTGGTCAACGGTGAAGTCGGAGACGCATAGTCTCCCGCCGGGCCGAAGCACCCGGGCACATTCGGCCATCACGCGAGCCTTTCGGGCAGACAAGTTGATCACACCGTTGGAGATGATCAAATCCACGCTGCCGTCTGGGAGCGGAATGGCCTCCATCTCCCCGTGCAAGGTCTGTACGTTGTCCAGGCCAGCTTTCTGCGCCGCGCTCGCTGTGCGCTGGAGCATTTCCGGCAGGAAGTCCAGCCCGATCACTTTGCCGGCGGGGCCGGTGCGTCGCGCTGCCAGTATGGTGTCGATCCCGCCGCCACAGCCGATGTCGAGAATGGTGTCACCGGGCTGGATGCTGGCGAAGCGCAGGTGGTTGGCCACGCCCAGGGCACGGTTGATCGCGGCTTCGGGGACCTGTGCCAACTCTTCTGCGGTGTATAGCTTGTGCGCGACAGCGGCCGTGGATGCGGGAACGTGTCGATACGCCTCGCGAACCAAATCTTTGATCTCGCTGCTGTGCATCAGGTCGCGGCTCATGGGCCGAGCTCCTCCAGGGTTTCGTTCAAGCGGCGGAGGACTGCATCCGGGACCTGGTCACGGGCCGAGCTGGCAAGGAAGCGCCGCAGCTCCCGAGCAAACTCGAGCTCTCCGCAGCAGGCTCGGCATCGGGCCAGATGCTCCTCGATTGCGTCCCGGGTCGCCTGATCTGCGGTGGCGTCGAGGTACTCCCAGAGGTGCCGGGTGGCTTCCGAGCAGGTGATCATCGCGCTGCCTTTCGCAACAGGCCGTGAGTCTCGGCGTAGTCCCAGAGCTGCTTTTCGAACAACTTGCGTCCGCGATGCAGCCGTGCCAGTACCGTGCCAAGCGGAATCTCGAGCAGGTCGGCCACCTCACGCGCCAGATATCCATCCATGTACACCAAGACGACCGGGATCCGGTACAACATGGACAGTTTCATCACGACGGCCCGCACATCCTCCGGCCCGAACTCGTCGAGAAAGTCCAAATGCAGCGAGTCCGAGTAGGGGAACGGATCTTCGTAGGCGATCTTGCGAAAGAGCGAGAACCGTTCGAGCTCGTCCAACTCGACCTGTTGCACGCTCCTCCCAACAGCGCGGCCCCGGTCCCGGCAGCAGTTGATCAAGATCCTGGTGAGCCAGGCTGGTCCTGCAGCAGTTTCATGCAGCTGGTGGAATCCCTGAAACGCCTTCAACAGGCAATCCTGCACCGCGTCCTCGGCGTCGACCCCGACCAGCCGTCTGGCGATGGAATACAGCCTAGGCAGCTGCTCCCGCGCCAGCGTACGGAACCGCTCGGCCTGATCGGCTGCGTTGTCCACCGTCTTTACATTCGCGAACGCCACGGACCCCACATTCTTTAGGACGGTTTCGGGGATTGCCTTATTGCACTCTGGCACGGCCGTCGAACGCCTTTGAACGCGGTAGGCCGGCCGTAATCGATCCACAAGGTCTGAACAGCTCCGGAAATGCAATACCCGGGAGCGGGCCGACGTCTTCTCGTGTAGGAACACAGAACTGAAAGGAGTGTCCATGGCCAGTGTGGACGTGGACGATCTTGAGGCCAAGGTCCGGCAGATGTACCGGGAGGTGGCGGAGCAGCCACACGCCTCGTATCACTTTGAAATGGGCCGAGCGCTTGCCCAGCGTTTGGGCTACCCCGATGCTCTGCTGGCAGCGATTCCTTCCGAAGCGGTGGAGTCATTCGCCGGCGTCGGCTATTTCTTTGACTTGGCAGGCCTTCAGCTAGGGGAAACAGTCATCGATCTGGGCAGCGGCTCAGGAATGGACAGCTTGATCGCGGCTGATCTGGTGGGGCCGACGGGCCGGGTCGTCGGTGTTGACTTCACGGTTGAGCAGTTGACGAAAGCCCGACGGCTGGCGGAGAAGAGCGGCGTCCATCACGTCGAGTTCCGCGAGGGCCGCATCGAGAGTCTGCCCGCCGATGACCAGAGCTTCGACTGCGTGATCTCCAACGGCGTCATCAACCTCTCCCCAGACAAGCAACGGGTCTTCGCCGAGACAGCGCGCGTGCTACGGCCGGGTGGCCGGCTCGCGATCGCCGACATCGTCACCACGCGACCGCTGACTGAGGCAATCGTCAGCAACGCCGATCTGTGGGCCTCCTGTATCGGCGGCGCCGCACAGCAAGACATCTACCGAAACCTCATCGAGGCCGTCGGGCTGACGATCGAGGCGACCCGGGTCAACCCGTACAGATTCCAGTCCACCCAGGCGCGCAACGCCAGCGTCGAATACGGGGTGCACAGCATCAGCCTGTTAGCGGTCAAACCAGGCCGTTGAGCCGCATCATTCGTCAACACATCGAAGGGAAATCAAATGACAACCATCAATCAACGACCCCAGAATGTCGCCGCGTCCGGCACCCTGCGCGCCGGTTCCGCGCTCATGGCGCTCGCCGGTCTCGGATTCATTGGCTACGCGATCATCTTCTTCGTCCGCAACTTCACCGGTGCCTTTCTCGAGCTCGGCATTGGACCAGGACAGGTTGATGTCGGCCGCACCGAAATTCGAGAGTTCAGCCTCCCGCTGTTCCACTACATCGCGCACCTGCACATCGCGGTCTCGGGGTTCATCGCCGCCACCGGGCTCGCCACCGCGGCGCTCGCGTGGTACGGGGTGCGGCGCGGTGAGCTCTGGGCCTATGTGACAGCGATCGCTGCGCCGGTGCTCGGGCTGGCCGTCGCGCTGCCCGCGCACTACCCGTACCACCTCGACACCATCGGCCACCTTGGCCTCATCTACCTGGCGACCGCGGTGTTCGTGGTCGGAGCCGCCCTCGCGCTCAAGCCGATGCTGAAATCACGTCACACCACCGATCTTTGATGGCAGTTCCAGCGAACGCCGAAACGGCCCGCCATTCAAGGCGGGCCGAGAGGACTCATCCGGGCCTCGTGGGTGGGCCGATCTATCTGGACTACAACGCGACCACCCCGGTAGACCCACGAGTGGCCGAGGCCGCACTGCCGTACCTGACCCATCACTTTGGCAACCCGTCCAGCGGTCACCGCTACGCCGACCAGCCGCGCGCCGCGTTGGCGGCCGCACGGGCACAGGTGGCCAACCTGATCTGCGCAGAGCCGGACAACGTCGTCTTCACCGGCAGCGGTACGGAAGCCGATGCCCTCGCGATTCAGGGCGCAGTGCTTGCCACCGACGGCAGGCACATGATCAGCCAGACCACCGAGCATCCTGCTGTCCTCGGTGCATGTGCGACCCTCAGCCGCCGGCATGGCATCGAGACGACCTATCTTCCTGTTAATGCGTATGGCCTAGTAAATCCCGACGATCTGCGGGCAGCGCTCGCCCAGCCGACGAGCCTGGTGTCGATCATGTACGCCAATAACGAGACCGGCGTTCTGCAGCCGATCGCCGAACTCGCCGCCATCGCCCATGAGCACGGTGCCCTGCTGCACACAGATGCGGCACAGGCGGTCGGCAAGATTCCAGTCGACGTTGCCAAACTGGACGTCGACCTGCTCACCGTCGTCGGGCACAAGATGTATGCACCGAAGGGCGTTGGCGCGCTTTATGTTCGCCCCGGCGTACGCCTTGAGCCGCTGGTTCGTGGCGGCGGCCAGGAGCATGGCCTTCGGGCGGGCACCGAGAACACCGCATGGGCGGTAGCGCTCGGTGCAGCAGCGCTCATCGCAGGCGCAGAGCTGATCGACGAAGGCAACCGGCTTCGCGGCCTGCGCGACCGCCTCCACCAACGCCTCGTCGGCCACCTGCCCGACAGAGTCCAGCTGAATGGCCACCCCGAACAACGGCTGCCGAACACCCTCAATGTGACGATCCTTGGTGTCCGCAGCGAGGAGCTTTTGGCACGCAGCCCACACATCGCTGCGTCCACCGGGTCCGCCTGTCACACCGGAACTCCGGAGCCATCGCCGGTTCTGCGCGCCATGGGCCTTAATGCTGACCAAGCCCTCGGCGCGCTGCGACTAACCCTCGGCCGCTGGACCAGCCAAACCGACGTCGACCAGGCCGCCGACCATATCACGGAGGTGGCTGATGCGACCGGTGGATAACACCCGAGCGGCGGCCGGGTGAGGGGACCGGTCATTGTGTGTTGCAGGCTGGAAATGTCAACACCGGTAGCTGCGACCCGTTCCGACCAGCCATCCAGGCCGCGACTGACCGAGCGCGAGCTGGAGGTGTTCCGGCTGATAGCGCGGGGCCTATCGAATGCGGAGATCGGACGCGAACTCTACATCAGCGACACCACGGTCAAGACTCACATCACGCACATTCTGATGAAGCTCAGTCTCCGGGACCTTGTCCAGGCGGTCGTGCTCGCATACGCGATGGGGCTCTTCGACTCCCACTGAATGACCACATGGGCTCGGTCGGCCGGTTCGGAATAGCGAGAGCCGGGCTCTTGCGGCGGCTGAATGTGTGTTCAACATCCATGGCGTCACCGTTACCGCTGCCGCCCTTTGGGGGTTGCATCGGCTCTCTTTCCATTGTCTGCCAATCAAATCTACCTGATGTTGGTGGTCTGGAACGGCACCAAAGATGTTGATCTTGGCTCGAAGCAGATCGAGCAACACCGCCGCGTCGGGCTCGGGCTGCGTCCATCCCACATTGCATCCGATGCGTTCCAGGCGGACCTATTTCGGTTTCCTCGCCCCGGTTTTGGCCAAGCAGTCGCCGGCAGTGCTGGACTCATCAACCAGTATCTGCCGGTGGTGATCGTCAATGGGTTGGCGGCGCTCCTGTTCATGATCGGCTACGCATTGTTCGGCGTTGCCATGATCAGGACGGCGACGCCGACTCGCTGGGCCGGCGTGCTAGTCGCGGTTGGCGCGTCCGACCCACTTGCTGGGTTTCGGGATGGCTCAGCTGGTCTCGACCGCCGGGTGGCCGATCACGATCTTGGGCAGTGTGAGTCTTGGCGCGGCCTCGCCTGGGCCGGCTAGCGGCTGTGGCACACCGGCCGCTTCGGATGTGCTTGTGGCAGATAAGCCAACATGAGCATGAACACCGGATCTTCGGAGAATCCCGCCGCGAAACAGCCACCCCAGACCTCACCGCGTACGGGCGATCATCTTCCGCGCGGTTGCCGCACGCCGGGTGTGCTGTTGCAGTCCGATCAACAGACACGTACCGAACTTAATCGTTGGCTCCTCACCGTTGCCTGGCACCGACGATCGGGTCAGCGTATGCTGACCCGAGCCCCGGGTCTAGGACCGGAGGATGGTGGTCAGCGGTCGCGTAGATGTGATCGGGTCTGCGTGGCGGTGGGCGATCTTCCACACGCCGTCCTCCCACCGGAACACTAGCGTGGCGCGCAGCGCGGTGACGACCGTGTCGTCGTGGCCGGCGACCCTGCCTCGTGCTGCTCGATCTGGAGGACATAGCCGAGCTCCGACGTGGCGAACCTTGAGATTTCCTCGAAGCGGCTGGACACCTCCTCGAAATCAGTGGACCGCCTCCTTGGAAGTTGGCCGCCGCTCTCCGGGCCGCTTCCCCGACCTCGGCGGGCCCTCGACGAGGAGGTTCCAACGGATTGGCGAGCGTGACGTCGTCCCAATCGGAGAAGAAGCTCATCGCGGGTTCCGGGTCGCCTTTGACGTAGTCCCGGAGTGC
>JBKPTR010000166.1:0-5914 GCA_046735615.1 Actinomycetota bacterium | reverse complement strand
TTCAGCGGCTTTGATGTGGGATCGGCACCGCTTGGCTCCCATCGCAACCTGGGCGACAAATTGATGTCGGTCCTTGATGATCATGATCATGTCTACGGCGAGAAGCTCCGGTTTGCGGCTCGTGCCATAAATGATCATCAGGCGACAGCCGCCACAGCAATCCAGTTGCTGACCCTTGGGATCCCGTGTCTCTACTACGGAACTGAGCAAGGTTTGCTGGTCCGGAAGAAGCAGAAAGATCATGGCTGCCTGGCTGGGGCGGTCATGATCGTTACCTTCGCGAGGCAATGTTTGGGCCGCGCTTTCCACGAGCCATGGCCGCGGGGAATCCCAGACAATGGTGGCTGGAATGGACTTGATCATGAGCTGCCAGGGTCGGACCATTCGGCACGGCCGGTTCCCATTGCTTCGACTCGACTCAGCCGCTTTATCTCCGCACCGCGGCGATCACGGCCGCTCCGCGCCGGTTTTCCGGTGTTGCGCTCTGGGCGGCAGTACCTCAGACCCGTCTCGGTTTTCGGCGAGCCGTTTGGGCCTGCGCGGGCCGGCGAGTTGTCTGGGTGGTCACGCCCCTCACCGACGAGGAGGCGCTGTGCGTCATCAATCCGAACGGGTTCGCGGCTCGCGGTGGGGATGTGCTGGTTGATGCGCAACTCAACCTGCCGGGTTCGACGATGACCGTAATCCTTATTCGGCCCAGACTGGCGGCGCAGCTTCGCCCGCTCATCACATAGGCAGCCAGGTGCCGGTACGTCGTGCCGCGTCCGGCGCCGGGTACGTCGAAATCCGAAACGTCGATCCGAGCGAGGCACTGGTACTGGTCAACCGGCCCTGATCCTGGAACGAGCGATCAGTAGGGTTGTGCCGCGGGCGTATCAGCGCTCGATGGTGCTCGAGGAGGATGAGGGCGATCAGGGCCGACAAGGATGCGCAGCTGCGCCTGCTCGATTTGCAGGCCGTCGACACAACCCTCGCTCAGCTCAACCATCGCCGCCAGACACTGCCCCAGCATGCGGTGATTGCCAAACTGCGTACGGACCGAGCGGCGGTGGCCTCAGAGCTTGTGGCGGCCGAAACCAGAATCTCCGATCTCGAATTGGAGCAGGCGAAGGCCGAGACCGACCTCGAACCGGTCCGAGAGCGGCTCAGCCGGAATCAGACCCGGATCACGAACGGCGCGATCGCCGATCCGAAGGCACTCTCGTCGATGGTTGAGGAGGTCAACCACCTCAAGAAGCGGATCAGCGACCTTGAGGATGCTGAGCTGGACGTGCTGGAACAACTGGACGCGGCGGTGGCGAGTCAGGAAACGCTACGTGCCCGGGCGGGGCAGATCGACACCGACTTGGCCGAAGCAATCGCCGACCGGGATCGACAACTTGCGACTCTCAATGCCGATATGGACGGGCTTCGCCAGCAGCGAACTGAGATCGCGCCGTTGATACCGGGCGATTTGCTGGCGCTTTACGACAGGATTGGCGCCAGCCACAGAGGGATTGCCGCCGCCGAGCTGCGAGCGCGACGCTGCACTGGCTGCCAGCTCGAAGTCAACGCTGCCGATCTGCGGGTGTTCTCCGCCGCAGCTGAGGACGAGGTGCTGCGGTGCGAGGAGTGCGGTCGGATCCTGATCCGCACAGCGCAGTCAGGCCTGTGATGGCCAAGGCGCCGCCGGACAAGCAGGATGGACCGGGCTTCTTCGATGAGATCGAAGAACCCGAGCAGTCGAGGTCCAGTCGCCACTTGATCGTGGAGGCTGACGGCGGATCGCGCGGCAATCCCGGACCAGCCGCGTACGGCGCTGTGGTACGTGACGCTCGGACGATGAAAGTCCTGGCAGCCGAAGGCCTGCCGATCGGACGGGCAACGAACAATGTCGCGGAGTACCGCGGTCTGATCGCAGGACTTGAGATGGCGCGCGAGCTGGCGCCGACAGCCGCCCTCGAGGTGCGTATGGATTCCAGGCTGGTGATCGAGCAGATGGCCGGCCGATGGAAGGTGAAGCACGCCGACATGAAGACGCTGGCGCTTGAGGCAGCGCGGCTGCGGCCAGCAACAGTGACCTGGACCTGGGTGCCCAGAGAACTCAACAAGGCGGCCGACGCCCTGGTCAACCGCGCCTTGGATGGCGATCTCGTGCCACGGCAGTACCCGGTCGACCAGCCCGGTTGAATGTCGGGGCGGTCGCAGCAGTGCGGTTAAGCTGCGGTCATGCCTGCCGCCAAGCTCGGACTGCCACCAGTGGTGCCCGAGGAGCTGGCGAAGGGCCTAGCAGCCATTCGGGCGACTGCGGAAGTGCCATCCAACTTTCCGGTCGAGGTCGAGGCGGCCGCGGAGCAGGCTGCTGCCGAGCCGTGCCTTCCTGATCTTGACCGAACCGACTTGGAATTGATCACGATTGATCCAGCCGGTTCTCGTGATCTTGATCAGGCATTGCACATTGCGCGCGGCCCCAGTGGTGAATTCGTGATCTCTTATGCAATCGCTGACCTGGCGGCTTTCGTCCGACCAGGTGATCCGATCGATCTTGAAGCACACCGCCGTGGGACCACGTTCTATGCGCCCGACTGTCGAACTCCGCTCCACCCGGCGGTGCTCAGCGAAGGGGCGGCTAGTCTGCTGCCGAACGAAATCCGGCCGGCGCTGCTGTGGACGATCACGCTGGACCATCGCGGTCAGACGGTTGCGGCGGAGGTGGTACGGGCCATGGTTCGGAGCCGTGCTCAGCTCAGCTACGGCGAAGCCCAGGCAGAGATCGACGGTAGTGGGCCCCGTGAGACTCTCGGCTTGCTGAAGCTGGTGGGCCAATGGCGGGAGATCCGGGAACGTGATCGCGGCGGAGTCAGCCTGAAGATCCCGCAGCAGGAGATCCAGCCGCAAGGCAACGGCTGGACCCTCCGTTTCCGGGCTCCTGAGCCGGTGGAGGGCTGGAACGCGCAGATCTCGCTGCTGGCTGGCATGGCAGCCGCACACATCATGCTGTATGGCCAAGTGGGCGTCTTGCGGACGATGCCGCCGGCGGATTCCTATTCGTTGCGCCGGCTACGCCAGGTCGCCAAGGCGCTTCGGATCGTCTGGCCTCCGGAGATGGACTATCCCGAATTCGTGCGTGCGCTCAGCCCGACCAGGCCCGATCAGGCGGCGATGCTCAATGCGTCAACGAGGTTGTTTCGGCGGGCTGGCTATCAAAGCTTTAGTGGCGGCATTCCCGAAGCCGCCAACCATGCCGCACTGGCCAGCGACTATGCCCACACCACGGCGCCATTGCGACGCCTCGTAGATCGATACACAGGCGAGATCTGCGTTGCGCTTTGCGCAGACCAGCCGGTCCCGGCCTGGGTCTTCCGCGACCTGGATCGCCTCCCTGAGCAGATGGCGGTGGCCGAGCGACGGGCTAAGCATTATGAGCGAGCGATCATCGATCTGCTTGAGGTCTACCTGCTTGCCAACAGGGTCGGCCAAACATTCACTGGCACTGTGATCGAAGTCGAGCGCGACAAGCAACACGGCACCGTGATGATCGAAGAACCGGCCGTCGCGGGGCGCGTTACCGGCGATCGGTTACGCCTCGGGCAGGAGGTGCGAGTCCGCCTGACCACCGCCGACTACGACGTGGGCGCGGTGGCCTTCGAGGTCGCGCAGACGATCAGCGGCCAATCTGACGCTTCGCCGCCGCCACCACCGCCTCCGGAGTGAACCCGAACTTCGACTGCAGCGCCTTGAGCGGGGCCGAAGCTCCGAACGTACTCATCGCGATGATCTCGCCCTTCGTGCCTGCCCACCGATCCCACCCGAATGACGAGGCCTGCTCGATCACCACGCGCGCGGTCACGTCAGGGGGTAGCACGCTGTCTCGATATTCGTCGGTCTGACGGTCGAACAGCTCCCACGACGGCATGCTCACCACACGTGCCTTGATTCCCTCATCGGCCAGCTGCTCGTACGCCGAGACGGCAAGTGCGACCTCGCTTCCCGTAGCAATCAAGATCACTTCCGGTGCCTGGTTCGGATCGCCGGCCAGCACGTACGCCCCCTTTGCTACGCCACTCGCCGCGCCATACTTGCTGCGATCCAGCGTTGGCAACGCTTGCCGGGACAAGATCAGCGCAACTGGGTCGTGCCGTAGTGGCATGATCACCCGCCACGCCTCGACGACCTCATTGGCATCGGCCGGGCGCAGGTCGATCATGCCGGGCATGGCGCGCAGCGATGCCAGTTGTTCGACCGGCTGATGCGTCGGGCCGTCCTCCCCGACACCGATGGAGTCGTGGGTGAACATATGGATGACTGGTAGCTCCATTAGCGCGGAAAGTCGCAGGGCACCGCGCTGGAAATCGGAAAAGATCAGGAATCCGGCCTGGTAGGCCCTGATCTTGCTGAGCGCCAACCCGTTCGAAATAGCACCGGCGGCGTGTTCGCGTACGCCGAAGTGTAGGTTGCGACCGGCTCGGTTGTCCGGCTGGAAGTCGCCGGCGCCCTCGAAGGTGAGCCGCGACTTGTTGGACGGCGCAAGATCGGAGGAACCACCGATCAACCAAGGCACCCGCTGGGCGACAATGTTGAGCACCTTCTGGTTGCTGTCTCGGCCAGCCGCGCCCTTGGAATCCGCGGGGTACTCGGGCAGATCCGCATCCCAGCCTTCCGGCAGCTGCCGACGTTGCATCTTGTCGAGGTGATCGGCCAGCTCGGGGTATTCCTCGCCGTACGCGGCGAAGAGCTCGTCCCAAGCCGAGCGCACACCGGCACCACGCTTGCCGAGGTCGGCGAAGTGGCTCCGCACCTTGTCGGGGACGAGGAAGCTCTCGTCCTCCGGCCAGCCGAAGAAGCGCTTGGCGCCGCGGACTTCCTCGACCCCCAAGGGCTCGCCGTGCGCGGAGTGGCTGCCCTGCTTGGTCGGGGCGCCGTAGCCGATGATGCTCTTGACGATGATCATGGTCGGCCGTTCCTGCTCAGCCTTGAACGCATCGAGCGCGTTGTTCAGCGCGTCGAGGTCGTTTGCGTCGTCAACCCGCTGAATCGCCCAGCCGTAGCCCTCGAAGCGCGTTGCGACGTCCTCGGTGAAGGCGAGATCAGTGCTGCCCTCGATGGTGATCTTGTTGCTGTCGTACAGCCAGCACAAGTTGGACAGCTTCTGATGTCCCGCGAGCGAGGCTGCTTCTGCGGCAATGCCCTCCATCAAGCAGCCGTCACCAGCGATTGCGTATACGTCGTAGTCGAAGAGGTCGTAGTCGGGTCGGTTGAACGTGGCAGCCTGCCACACGCCTGCCATAGCCATGCCGACGCTGGTGGCGATACCCGTGCCGAGCGGACCCGTGGTGCATTCGATACCTGCCGTCCAGCGGTATTCCGGATGGCCCGGGCACTTGGAGTCCAGCTGCCGGAACTTCTTCAGATCCTCGAGTGGCACGGCCAGCTCGCCGAGGATCTCATACTGGGGATTGACCGACTTCACCCCCGCGAGATGCAGCATCGAGTAGAGCAAGGTCGAGGCATGACCGGCGGACAGCACGAAGCGATCGCGATTGCTCCAGATTGGATGGTCGGGGTCGAAGCGCAGTTTCTGCCAGACCGCGTACATCACCGGCGCGAGTGCCATCGGGGTTCCGGGATGCCCGGAATTTGCGGCCTGCACGGCGTCCATACACAGCGTCCGGATCGTGTCGATCGCAAGCTTCTCGATGGGATCGCTTTCCAGGGCCGGGAAATCTGTGGCGGTCTGGGTCATGGTCAACCTTCCTCGGTGCGCGACCCGGATCTAGGAGGTCGCGGTCAATCGGTGGTCGTCGGCGGACAGGCATGCCTGAATGCACGCTATCGCCCACGACTCTCCGCGTGAAGAATTGGCCCCGCATGACAAGCCGATGCGGCGCCGCGCCATCTGATCTGCGAGGCGGACGAGTCGGTCGATAAGCCGGAT
>JBKPTR010000165.1:0-4228 GCA_046735615.1 Actinomycetota bacterium | reverse complement strand
GAGGATGAGACGCTGCTCGACCGGCATCTCAGCGGCGAACCGATCGACCTGGACATCGTCTTGCCGGATCTCCGGACGGCGGTCGCCACCGGGCGGTTCTTCCCCATCATTCCCGCACATGCCCCAACCGGAATGGGCATTGAGGGGCTGTTCGAGCTATTCGAGCAGGGATTCCCCTCCCCGGCATCCTCGCCGCTGCCAAAGGTCTACAAGCCGAGCGGGGTGACGTTCGGCTCAGTGAGCTGTGACCCGGAGGGTTCACTGGTCGCTGAAGTGGTGCGGACGACTAGCGACCCGTTTGTCGGTCGGCTTTCCTTGGTTCGGGTCTTCTCCGGAACTCTCAGCCCTGACACCCCACTACACGTGTCTGGGCATCTGCAGCAATTTGCGAGTCACCACGTAGACGCTCATCCGGACCACGACAGCGACGATCGAGTGGGGCCGCTTTCGGCGCCGCTCGGAGACGAGACCAGGCCCAAGCCGTACGCGATCGCCGGTGATCTTGTCCTGGTGTCCAAGTTGGCCGCTGCGGAAACCTCCGACACGCTGTCCAACAAGGCGCAGCCCGCACTCGTGGAGCCCTGGTTGCTGCCCGAGCCGCTGCTGCCGGTAGCTCTCCACGCCACCTCCCGAGGTGACGAGGAGAAGATGGGGTCGGCGCTGCAGCGGCTGGTGGCCGAAGACGTCACCATGCGACTTGAGCACAATGCCGAGACCCATCAGGTGGTGATCTGGGCGATGGGGCCGGCGCATGTAGAGAAGCTGCTGACTGCGCTACGGGAGAACTGGCACATCCAGGTCCAGGTCGAGCCGGTGCGTACCTCGCTCCGCGAGACCTTCATCCGTCCCATCACGGCGCAGGGTCGCCTTGTCAAGCAGTCCGGCGGACATGGCCAGTACGCGGTCTGCATGATGGAGATCGAGCCGCTGGAACGCGGTGCCGGTTTCGAGTTCACCGAGCGCGTAGTCGGTGGAGCAGTGCCGCGGCAGTTCATTCCGTCGGTGGAGAAAGGTGTCCGCAACCAGCTGGCGAAGGGTGTGCTTGCCGGTTATCCCCTGGTTGATCTCCGCGTGACGTTGGTCGACGGGAAGGCGCATTCGGTCGATTCTTCAGATATGGCCTTTCAGACGGCAGGGGCGATTGCCCTCCGCGAGGCGGCCAATGAGTCGACCGTCGCCCTTCTGGAGCCGATTGACAAAGTCGAGATCACGGTTGCCGACGACTCGGTCGGGGCAGTGCTGGCGGACTTGCGCGGCCGCCGGGGTCAGGTGCATGGCACGGAGACGTCCGACATCCAGGGCTACGCCATCATCCATGCGGAGGTGCCGGCGCACGAGCTATCCCGGTACCCAATCGACCTGCGCTCGGTCTCCCATGGCACCGGCACCTTCAAGCGCTCGTTCGCCCGTTACGACTACATGCCGGCCGCGTTGGCCCGAGAGGTCATTTCGGCCTGAACATCGACTGGCTGACCGCCGTCGTCTCAGCTGCTTAGGGAGACTGTGGGCACATTGCGATTCTGAATCGATTCAGCACCGTTATTTACCGACAGTTTCTTGATGAGGATCGCCAATCCGCAAACGATGAGCCAAATGATCAGTGGATAGAGCGCTATACGTTCGGCAAGCCCACCGCCGTGACCGGTCAAGATGCCAGGAAGGGCCCGGCCAGCATTCCAAGAAGCCCAACTACACCCGCCACGACTGAAAACCCGGCCATTCGCTGGCGATCACGCCAGATGGCAAGTCCGAGCAGGATCATGGCCACGTTGCCGGCCGGAATGTTGAGCGCGCCGATCACGTGAAGCACCACATTGACGTTCTCGGGGCTGAGTCCGACCAGGATCGTGCCGGCCCCGGCCACGGCGAGAAGGACCAGACCCCAATTAACGAGGCGGCGTCGCGGCCACATCGAGCGAGTCAGGAAGTGCCCGACCAGAATCAGTACGCCGGTCAGGACGAAAGTCACGTTCATCACCGCATGAAGCGGTGAGCAGATGAACGTATTGGCTACTGTTCGGCCACACGCAGTGCTGCCGAGATCGCTCACCCGGTTGTCGATCAAGCTGTAAGGGGTCATCCAGGCAGCCTGAGCCACGATCTGTCCGATGAAGTACAGCACTGCGAGGACCCACGCGGACCCACCGACTGGTAAACGGAGCTCCGATCCGGATCGACGCACTGTTTTCATATCGCTGGTCGCCTTCCGAGTACGTTCTACACGACATGTCGTGTACGACGCGTCGTATAGAACATTAGCATGGCTCTCATGAGTACCAAACCCGCTGCGAACTCGGCGGCCGCATCGGAGGCTCGCGAGATCGTTGGACTGTTCCGCTCCCTTCGCCGACATCTCGTCAGAGGTAGCCGCGCGGAATTGGCTCGAAGCGGGCTGACGGCCGCTCAGGTGAGTGTGATCTCGCTCCTCGGAAACCAGGGCCCGATGACGCTAGGCGACCTGAGCCGGGAGCTGGAGCTGAGCCATAGCACAGTCTCGGGAATTGTGGATCGGCTCCAGGCCAAGGAGATCGTCGAGCGTAAGCCGAGCGCGGACGACCGCCGATACGTCCAGATCTCCCTCACAGAGACTGTGGCCAGCCAAGCGCCCGCGCTGGGCGACGAGGGTCCGATCGGGCGTCTCGAGGCAGTCCTCAAAGCGGCAACCGCCGATGAGCGGCGCCGGATCAAAGATGGTCTCGCGCTGCTCGTTCGTTTTGCCGATATGGCGGGCTGATGCCCCCGGCACATATTGCTTACAGGGTAGAAAAACTTCGCCACTCTGATCTTGAGTCGCTTTCTTAGATACTTTTCAACTTGAAATATCCCAGGGTCTTGATCACTGGGCGGCATTCGTGGTTAAGTGCCAATGTGGCCGAGAAGCGCGCCACAAACCTGATCTTTCATTTCGAAAGGGTGGCGCGCTCGTGGCGAACTCCCCTCTTTCTGTCGTCCCTACCCATCAGCATTCGGCTCGTGAGGAGCTGACCGAACGCACTCGCGCATTGCTCATTGAGGCCCAGACCGCTGGGCCGGCCAGGCGCCAACAGATCCTCGATGAGGTGGTCACCTCGCATCTGTGGCTGGCTGAGAAACTCGCCCGACAGTTCCTGCATCGCGGAGAAGACGAGGAAGACCTCGTCCAAGTCGCCTACACCGGACTTGTGGAGGCTTGCCTGCGCTTCGATCCGCACCAGGGCTCGTTCGTGGGATTCGCGGAACCGACCATCAGTGGGGTGCTGAAACGGCACTTTCGTGATCATGGATGGACCGTTCGGCCGCCGCGTCCCACGCAAGAGCTCGCCTCGGTCATCTGGCGACGATGGCCAACGCTGGTTCAAGAAATGGGTACGCTCCCCTGCGCGAAGGATCTCGCTCAGGAGCTCGGGGCACCCGTGAACGCGGTGCAACAGGCCCGCTTGGCGAGTGAGGGCTACACCGCTTCATCGATCGATGCTGCGATGTCTCGAGGAGTGTGCTTTTGCTCTACCGAGGCCGACGAAGACATCGACCGGACCGAAGCTCGGCTGATCGTTGATCGAGCTGTCGAGCAGTTGGACGAGTCGGAACGCCGACTGATCTGGCTGCGCTACTTCGAACAACGCTCGCAGTCCGACATTGCCCACGAACTCGGCATCAGCCAGATGCAGGTCTCGAGGCTGCTGTCGCGGTTGCTGCTCAAGTTACGCAGCATCATCGGCGCGCCACAGGAACTCGCGGCCGCCTCATAGCCGCAGGGAGCTTTACACCGCTTGCTAGCGCTCTGTCCCGGTTGCAACGTGTGCAGAGCGTCGGCAAGGTGTGCTGACTCAGGTTATTAATAAGGCGAACTGCAAGCTCAATGTGGCTCTTCGGATTTGAGCATGGGTGACGGCTGGGCAGCATCGGGCGTGTTGATCATCGATTGAGGGCGTCGGGGCCTTCAGGATCGGAGGCGACCAAGCTCTCCGAAAGAAATCCCCGACGGTGCCTCACTCTATGTGTGGTTCGGGTGCGCGCTGGTGCGCCCGGGCCGATGCCATCTTCGATGTTCCCGACATGCATGTCCTCGATGTTGAGATCGACGACCAGCAACGGCTAGTGCTCACCGTCGAGTCGGGTCAGATGGAGGCGGCTTGCCCGGCGTGTGGGGTGTTGGCGGTCGGCCACGGCCGTCGAGTCCGGATCTTGCATGACGCGCCGTGCTTCGGGCGCGTCACCATCTTGCGGTGGCTGGTGCGGGTGTGGCGGT
>JBKPTR010000164.1:0-5725 GCA_046735615.1 Actinomycetota bacterium | reverse complement strand
AGGACATCCGGCCGTCGCGCGCGAGCAGCGAGAGAATACGACGGTCGAGCTTCTCCATGGTGGCTATCGTGCCAGTATTCGGATGTGCGCTCACGCAAAATTATGCTTTTGGACACGGCTTCGTTGTACTTTCGTGCTTTTCATGGCGTACCCGATTCATTTCGTAGCCCGGACGGTACGCCGGTGAACGCAGTGCGTGGATTGCTTGACTTCATCAGCCGGCTGCTCGATGCCTACGCCCCCTCCCACCTGGTGTGCTGCTGGGACAACGACTGGCGACCGCGGTGGCGGGTGGATCTGATTCCCTCCTACAAGGCTCATCGGGTTGCCAAGTCCGGTGACGCCGTTGTGTCCGAGATGGCAAGCTCGGCAAACACTGCAGCCGAGGGCGTGCCTGAAGGGCTCGCGGAGCAAGTTCCGCTCATCCTGGCAGTCCTCGATGCCCTGGGCATCGCCGTCGTCGGCAAGGACGGCTATGAAGCTGACGATGTCATCGGGACCCTCGCCAGTACGGCTCCGATGCCGGTCGATGTCGTCAGCGGGGACCGTGACCTCTTCCAGGTCGTCGACGACGAGCGCCAGGTCCGTGTGCTCTACATCGCCCGAGGTGTCGGGAAGCATGAGGTGGTGGATGACACATGGGTGCGGGCAAAGTATGGGATCCCGGCTGCTGCGTACATCGACTACGCCACCATGCGCGGCGATGCCTCAGATGGGCTCCCGGGGGTTTCTGGGATTGGGGATAAGACAGCTGCCACGCTGCTCAACTCTTATCGCGATATTGAGGGAATACTGGCAGCTGCCAGCGGACCGAAACCCAAGATCAGCGGCTCAGTAGCAGCCAAGCTCGGAGCGGCGATCGACTATCTGGCCGTCGCTCCTACGGTGGTCGCCGTGGCGCGTGATCTTGATCTTGGTATCAGTTTTGATGATCTTCTCTGCCCGACGGCACCGGCCAAACCCGAAGTGTTTGCCGAGCTGAGTGAGTTGTTGGGACTGGGTGGCAGCGCCGAGCGGATCCTGGCCAGCCTGGCCAATGATCCTTAAGACCCTGGTGCCCAACACTCCGCAGCTCGGCGCGATGCGAGCGCACCCATATCGTTTGGCGCTTGGCTCGAATGCGTCTCCGGCTGCGGTTATCGCCCAGCTTCGCCAGGAGGATCGCCCCGGTGCACTGTGGGGCGAATGGTTCGGCGGTGGAGTGTTGATCTTTCAGCGGCCCTTGCGGGTGGAAGAGCCCGTCGATGCCTCTGAGGGGTTCAGATTCCTGGATGAGCAGCCAGGACTGGCAGATCCCGGAACCGGGTTGGGGATCGTTGGAGGTGGCTGGGTCGCCTGCTTCGGGTATGACCCCAAGACCACGACATTGGCCTTCTATGACTCGCTGCTGCGATGGCGGCGGGACAGTGGGTGGTCTTTCGAGTCCTTGGGTCTCAGCGGACGCGAACCGGACAATTCGGCAGCACTGCAACGCTGGACCGCGCTGTTGGAAACCATGCCGGCTGGACCGACTAGGCCACAGATCGGACCCTTCGGCGTCTCGACGGATGCCGAGTCCGCGCGCGATGGCTATCTCGCTTCCGTGGAGGACGTGATCAGCCGGATCGACCATGGCCGCTTCTACCAGCTGAACCTCTGTATCCGATTGCATGCCGAGGTCGGCAGTAGCGCACCGGTCGTCTTTGGACACTTGTGCGCGCAGTTGCAGCCGGCCTTTGGTGGTTTGATCACTGGCCCGCTGAGCCACGGTTCGGCACGCATGATCACCAGCTTCAGCCCGGAGCTCTTCTTGAGGATCAGAGCGAGCACCGTACTTACCGCTCCGATCAAGGGGACGGCACCCCGAGGGACCAACGACGGCACCGCGGCGCTGCGGGCGTCAGCGAAAGATGCAGCGGAGAACATCATGATCGTCGATCTGATGCGCAACGATCTATCCCGAGTCTGCCGACCGGGCACGGTTGCGGTCCAGGAGTTGCTGAGCATCCAACCGCATCCTGGGGTTTGGCATCTGGTGTCAGCCATTCGCGGCGAACTGAATCCGCGAACCACGACGGCGCAGGTGCTTGCTGCCGCCTTCCCGCCCGGATCGGTGACCGGTGCGCCCAAGATCTCCGCGCAGCAAGGGATCGCCGATCTTGAAGTCGAACCGCGGGGCGCATACACGGGCAGCATTGGTCTAGTCAGTCCGCTTGCTGGTACCGACTTCAACGTGATCATCCGGAGCTTTGAACTCTTTGATGATCACTTGGAACTGGGAGTGGGTGGTGGCATCACGGTCGACAGCGTGCCAGTGCGAGAGTGGTATGAGTGCCTGCACAAGGCTGCACCGCTGGTTGCCGCCGCCGGAGCGGTGCTCGATCCGGAGCTCGTCAACGAGCCGCCGATGCCTGACTCGGCTCTGTTGGCGTACGGCGTATTCGAATCGATCTTGGTGATCCGAGGGAAGATCATCCGCCTGGCCGCGCATCTAGCCCGATTGGACCGGTCCTGTCGTGAGCTCTACGGACACGGGGTACCAGATGATCTTGCCAACGCGGCGCATCAGCTCGCGCGCGTTCACGCCGACCAGCATCGACTCGCGATCCGCGTTATTGCCCGGCCCAGCGACGGCGGGCTCGATCTCAGCCTCCGGGCCAGCCCACTCGGCCCGAGACCCGCTGGCTCCACTCTGCGTCACCAATTGCGACCCGACCACTCGTGGCGACACAAGTGGATGGAGCGCTCTGCGCTGACTGAGGCAGAAGCTGCGGTCAGGCCCGCTCTGCCATTCTTCACCTCAAGGGCTCGACCGCATGACATCACTGAGACCACTCGGGGGAACTTGTTCATGCAAGACCAAGACGGCTGCTGGTGCACGCCGCCGTTGGACGAGCAGGTGCTCCCTGGGGTGACACGGCGTGAAGTGCTGGATCTGCTCGATGACCAGCGGACGCCAGCGCGTATCCGACGTTGCTCGGTGCAGGATCTGCGCCGATCTCGCGGCGCCTTCTGGACTAGCAGCCTCAGTGGAGCGGTTCCGATCACTGCCGTCGATGCCGCAGAGCTGCCTGACATCTCTGAGTTCACAGAGGAGCTCAATGTCCTGCTCGGTACCGGCTGAGGCTTGGTCTCAGCGGTCGAGGTCGGGTCGCATCCGGAAGTCGTAGTCGTACGGCAGCGGCCGGTCGCCGAACGCCGACCGCCACAACGCCCCCAGCGTCTCCCCCTCCCGAAGATCGGGGACCTCGATCCCGGCCTCGAGGAGCGCACGGGCAGCGTCGGCTTGCCCGTCGGCCAACAGGGCGCGTGCCCGCTGCAAGACCATCCGGCCATGCCCAGCAATCTGTTGCGGCGCCGCGTTGATCATCGCTAGGCAGGCGGAGGGTTGACCTGCGGCTAGCAGTTGATCGGTGGCCTCGACCAGTAGCGGCAGACAGCTTGGCGCCTGGGCAACGGCGCGGGCGTACAGTTCTGCCGCCCGCGGGTGATCGCCAGCGCTATCGGCGAGCAGGGCTAGACCGCGGGCCGCCCATGGCGTCGATTTGAGCTGGTCGGAGCGCAGGTAGCCGATCCGCGCCTGCTCAAGGTCTTCGCGAGCCTGGGACCGAATGGCATTCATGAGTTCGGCCCACCAGCCGCCCGCTGCGCGGTCGAGCACCGCATCCCAGCGATCGGCGATCGGAGGCACCAGGACATCTGCACCCGCGGCGTCCTGGTCGACCTCACCGGTGCGCGCCAGCGCGACGAGGTGGCGGAAGCCGTCGGACAGCGGCTGCCCGTACGGGATACCCGGCAGGTCGTCGGGATCCTCCCCACGCAGCACAAGCTCAGCCTCGCCGGCGCCCGAGCCGGCCGCCAGCTGCTGCGGCGCCTCATCGGCCACCTCGGCTCGCCACCACCGATGCCATGCATTTAGCTCCTCGTCGGGAATCGCCCTGGTTAACAACGCGCTGATCTCCGACATCGCGTCCGGCCAAGATGCGTGTACCGCCCCCGGTGCCGCCTCGATCGGCGCATAGGCCTCCGCCCAGCTGATCTCGGCGTTGGCCTCCAACCGCAGGTGCTCCAGTTGCGTTGTGGCCAGACCGGCTTGAATCTCCAGGTAGCGAGAGTCCGGCCCGCATAGCCACTCCTGCCAGTGCCGGCCGCCGGCGGCCGTGCCCCAGCAGAACAGCTTGCGCCCGCGCAACTCAGCAGTCGAGGTCTGGACCAGCCCGCGGCCATCGGCCTGCATGGCGGCGATCCACGGCCTTCGCTCGGGAGGCACCTGGAAGAAGTAATCCGCGGCTCGCTGCGCCGACAGCGGGTAACTGACATCGGTGGCCGGGTCGTCGGCGGCGAAAGGGATGACGACGCGGGCGATGGATCCGTCGTACCCCGTGCGCCAAGCTCCAGCGGCGGGGGCCAAGACGCGTACCCCCGATTCCTCCGGCGCGGCGATGTTCGTCCACCAGTAGAGCGGTTTGGCCTCTGGGTCAGGGTTGCGGACGCGGACGAAAGCAAGCAGCAGTGGACGGTCCGCCGGCATCAGCAGGTCGACCGAGAACACCAGATCTCGGGTGCGCTCCCACTCCCAGATCCGCAGTGCGGCGCCACGGCTAGACGGCACGCTGCCCGCAAAGACCGGACGGCTCGTCGTAGCCGAGTGGCCAGTTGAGCCGAGGTTCCACTCGATCCCACCCGCGAACCACGCGTCGGTGAGCGCGAAGTTGGCGAACTGCAGGCGCCGGTTAGCAAACACCAGATCCCGGTCGGCCACCAGGTCACGCAGCGACCAGAGCCGGCCCCCCAAGCCCGGAAGCACCAGCGCCTCCAGCCGACCATTCGCCAGCCGAAGCGCAGGAATGTCCCGCGGCCGCAAGTCTCGTGAATAGTCGTTCTGCAACGAATACGGCAGCGGATTGGCCAGCCGGCCATAACCGATGCGCTCGCGCATATCGGGTGGTAAGCCAGGAGACCCTGATGGATCAGGAAGCCGCTGCAGCCCGCTGAACGGCGGCAGCGGCGATTCCGGGCCGAGTTCAGCAGCGAGCAGCCGCAGCGTCGTCTCGCTTACCACTCCCGGCGGCATGCTTTCGGCCCCTAGCCACTCACCTCTGCTGGAGTGCGCCTGCCGGTGTCGATCACTGCGCGTGCTGCGACGAGGAACCCATCGGCATAATTCTCATCAGGGAAGTCGCCGAGGTAGTAGATCTTGGTCTCGTTCCGCACGGAGCCAAGCGGATCGGCGCCAAGCAGGTCATTGCACACCTCCACGAGGTTCGACAGATCGTCACGGATCACGTACGCGGCTCTGGCGGCCGGCGCATCAACCAACAACTGCTCCGGGGTACGCCCCACCGACACCATCGCGAACGGCTTGCCGGAATGTAGATAGTCCGACACGACCGCGGACACGTCGCTGACCATCGCGTCAGAGGCGTTGAAGCAGTCCTCGACACTCATGTGCTGTTCGGCCGCGGGTCCCCAGAGATGCTTCCGGCCACTCACCTCACGATCAGTATCCAGGACGGCACCAATGTCGGCGATCATCTTCTCGGCGTCGGGATATCGATAGTTGAACGGATGCGCTCGGAAGATCACCCGAGCGTTGTGCGCCAGCAGCTGTTCGACGATCTGCCGCCCGACCGGCAAGGAGTAGACACGACTGTCGGCAAACGGTCCCTGCCAGGTCGGGGCGTACAGCACCGTGGGCTGCCGGATCGTGCCGATCGGTGCCCGAGCCGGACTGATCAACTCCACC
>JBKPTR010000163.1:0-2800 GCA_046735615.1 Actinomycetota bacterium | reverse complement strand
TGCGTCAGTGTGGCGCTTCCACGTTCGTACCTAAAACTGACCTCGCCACTGTCGATCTTGGGCGGCTCTTTTCAGAAACATGAGGTGGTCGGCTGCCTGATCCCTCGCATAACGTGGCGACGTGGACACGCCGGGACGGACGCGCGTGGTGGTGGGCGAAGACCACCCGATCGTCCGAGAAGGCATTGTTCACATTCTCCAAGACGGCGGGTTCGAGGTGGTTGCGACCGCGCTGGACGCGCGGGAGTTGGTACAAAAGGTGAAGGCGTACCGTCCGGATGTCGTGGTGACCGACATCCAAATGCCGCCGGACCATACCGACGACGGGCTTCGCGCAGCATTGGAGATCCGTGCCGCCCAACCCACCGTCGGGATTCTGATCCTCTCCCAATTCCTCGAGGACCGATACGCCTTCGACCTGGTCGCCGACGGCGCGCAGGGCGTCGGCTACCTGCTCAAGGAGAAGGTCGGCGATTTGCGCATGTTCACCGATGCCGTACGCCGGGTCGCGTCCGGCGGGTCCGCCCTCGATCCGGATGTGGTTGCCCGACTTATCGGCCGGCCCCGTCGTAACAGCCCGCTCGACCGGCTAACCAAACGGGAGCGGGAAGTTCTCTCACTTATCGCGGAAGGCCGCTCCAACGCCGGCGTGGCTGAAGAACTCGTGATCACAGTCGCGGCTGTGGAACGGCATGTGACCAGCATCTTCGACAAGCTCGGACTGCGCCAATCACCCGAGCAGCATCGCCGCGTGGTCGCCGTGCTCACCTACCTTCGCGCCTGATCGGACTCCGTCGGAACAGTCGGCGTAACACTTAGACCTCGGGTTAACCCGATGCCGGCTGCGCACGATCCCAAGGTCAAGACTGCAGGTCGCTCAATCGACCGGCTCATCCTTCAGCACCAGGCTGGCAGAGAACTCGGAAAAACCGAGGCTCAAGAACTTCCCAGCAGGAGCAAGGAGTAGCCATGGCAGCCAACGCCCTATCGCTTTCGGAACGCCGCGAGCTCGCCAGCCGCAGCAGCGATGATCTTGAGGTCACACTGTGGTGGGATCCGCGGATCAACGCCGTCGCGGTCTCAGTTTGGGACTGGAAGCGTGACACCCACTTCGAGCTGGCGGCGGATCGTGGTCGCGCACTCGACGTCTTCTATCACCCGTTCAGCTACACCCCACGCCATCGACTCGATGACGCGATGGCAGGAGTCTTGTGATGTCCGCCGCTTCTATGACGTCATCGAGGCGCAGCAGCACGCCCCCACGGGAGGAGATTCTCGTAGGTAGCGGACCCGTCGCCTGGCGGCACGTGATCGGCTTCGTGCTACTGGCCTACGGCTTGGCCTGGGCAATCTGGGCGGCCCTGCTCGGCCCGACGATCAAGGTGGCTTTGCAGGACGGCCGCACACCAGCACACTTCACCGCGACAGCAGCCGTAACGCTCGGCATGTACGCACCCGCGCTGGCCGCCGTCGTGATGCGACTGTTCATCAGCAGGGAAGGTCTCCGTCGGGCGCTGGGACCGCTGCCAAGCCTCAAGATTGGGCTGGCCGCGGTGCTCCTTCCCTTGGCACTCGTCCTGATCTTGGTCGCAATCGTAGCGATGATCAACATCGGAGAGCCAACACCTGGGAAACCGATCGGCAGCCTGCTGGCGGTCTTGACGTTCGTCGGCGTACCCATCGGTACGCTGCTGGCCTTCGGTGAGGAGTTTGGCTGGCGGGGGTACCTGCTGCCCAAGCTTCTGCCATTGGGTGAGGTCAAGGCCGCGCTTATTGTCGGTCTGATCTGGGGGCCGTGGCATCTCCCGGTGCTCATTGTCGGCCTGAACTATCCAGGACAGCCGATCATCGCCGTCCTTGCTGTCTTCTTGCTGTCGGCGACGCTGCTGTCATTTCTCCACACCCGTTTCTATGTGGCATCCGGATACAGCCTCCTTGCAGTCGCACTGCTGCACGGATCACTGAATACCTTCTCCGATCGCCTGACAGATCCCGACCACCTTTCAGGCAACCCGCTCATCGTCAGCGCGGGCGGCGTCATCGCGAGTGTCCTCGTCGCCATCGGCATCTTCATCACCTACCGCGTCCTTGCCCGGCGCAGATCCTCGTAGCAACTCACCACTTCCACAAGGAGAACGATCATGAACAACAAGATCCGAATTGCCCGCCTGAGCATGACGGCGCTGATCATGAGCCTGGCCGCCATCCTGACGGCCCTGGCGCCGAGGAACGCCGAGGCGGCGCCACCGCAGGCGAGCACGAAGTTCGATGCGATCGACAGCTACGTAGGCGATCGACTCGATGATCTTCGGATGCCAGGTGCAGCTCTCGGAATCGTCGAAGATGGAGAGATCGTGCACATCCAGACGTTCGGCGATGCTGATGATGACGGAACCGCGGTGGCGGCAAATACGCCCTTCAAGATCGGATCGATGAGCAAATCGTTCACAGCTATGGCGGTCATGCAGCTGGTCGAGGCGGGGAAGATCCAGCTCGACGCGCCCGTACAGCAATACGTTCCCCAGTTCCGGGTCGTCGATCCAGAAGCATCGAAGCGCATCACCGTCCGGCAGCTACTAAACCAGGTCAGCGGAATCCCGACGTCGGCGGGCATGGATTATGTGTTCCGGACCGACAGGGCCGACGATGCGTTGGAGCGTGAGGTTGCCAGGTCCAAGGACGTCAAGCTCACGCACGATCCGGGAACGACCTTTCAGTACTCCAATCGGAACTACACAACGCTCGGTTTGCTCATCAAGGTCGTCTCCGGTCAGAGCTACGAGGACTACGTCCAGCAGCA
>JBKPTR010000162.1:0-25740 GCA_046735615.1 Actinomycetota bacterium | reverse complement strand
CCTGTGCACCGCGATCGCCTCGTCGGTTATCTCTGTGAAGAAGTCCGCCTTCCAGTACCACTGCAGCCCCTTCGGGTACAACGCGTCGAATGCGCTCTGCAGGACCGCGTACGGCATCGGCTGCGGTCCGACCAGCAGCGGCGAGCCGAACTCACGCACCGCAGCCAGAACCTCGTCGCCCTTGTCGTGTCCCCGGTGTAGCACCACAAGATGCCGCATGCCTTGCGTCCCCACAGCTCCTCGGGGAAGGGAGGCGCTGATGGAATGACCATGACTCCGATCCAGCCGCTGAGCTCCTCCGGCAGCGCGGGCAACAGCTCGCGATACCAGCGGAAGACTGCCTCGGTGTCGGCGATGTCGTAGAGCACTGGGCCGGCAATGACCGTTCCCTTCTCCCCGATCTCGTGGCACGCGAATGTGAATGACGTGACGACACCGAAGTTGCCGCCGCCGCCGCGAAGCGCCCAGAAGAGGTCTGGATGCGAGTCATGACTGGCGGTAACGAAGCTGCCGTCGGCAAGCACGACATCGGCAGAGAGCAGGTTGTCGATGCTGAGGCCGAACCTGCGTGACAGGTAGCCGAGTCCACCACCCACGGTCTGTCCGCCCACTCCGGTTGACGCGATGAACCCGGAGGGGGTCGCCATACCGAACGCACCGGTGGCGTGGTCTATATCACCCCAGGTGCAGCCGGCGTCGACCCGCACCGTGTGAGCTGCGGGGTTCACCGTCGTGCTGCGTAAGCCACCAAAATCGATCACAAGTGCGTCATCCCAGATACCCAAACCGCCTGCGTTATGCCCTCCTCCGCGGATGGCGAGCGCCATGTCGTGCTCCCGCGCGAAGTTGACGCAGGCGATCACATCGGCGACGTCGGCTGTCGATCCTGCGACGTACTGTTCCCCGAGAAGTGAGACTTCTAGCACGGTGAGGGGCTCTTCCCTGTTCGAGGGTAGAGCACGAGGCAGGAGTCAGTAACTGTCGACAGATGGCATTCCCGCCGCTCGTTCAGTCGTAAGGTGTCGACGGTTGCCTGCCATTCGCAGCGCGATCAAGTACGCCGAGATCTCGATGCAGCAGCAGTCACGTTGTGATCAAGTCTGCAGACCCGCCGACCACTTCTCCTCGATGCGGCCGTACTTCCAGACCATGACGGCGACCAGCCAGGTGAGAACAAACAGCGCAACGATCGAGTAGCCCACGACGTCCAGGTTGACGTTCGCGATTGCCGCCAGTGGTCCTGATTTGATGCCTGCCTTCTCGGTCACGATTGAGATCAGCTCAATTGTCCCGATGATCAAGGCCACCGCAACGGAGAGCCCAGTGATCGTGATGTTGTAATAAAGCTTCCGTACTGGCTTGGAAAAAGCCCAGCCGTACGCGAAGTTCATGAAGCAGCCGTCAATGGTGTCCAACAAGCTCATGCCTGCGGCAAACAAGATCGGAAGCGTCATGATCGCGTGCCAGGGCAGCGCGAAGGCCGCGGCACCACCAGCGAGGACCAGCAGTCCAACCTCAGTGGCAGTGTCGAAGCCGAGCCCGAAGAGCACCCCGATCGGGTACATCTGCCAGGGCTTTGACACAGTCTTGGTGGCGCCGGACAGGATCCTGTTCATGAAGCCGCGGCTGTTCAGCTGTGCCTCGAGTGCTTTCTCGTCGTACGCGCCCTGGCGCATCGTGCGGAAGACCTTGACGATCCCGATCAAGATCACGAGGTTGATGATCCCGATGATGTAGAGGAATGTCCCGGACACCGCGGTACCGGCTACGCCAGTGATGCGCTGCAACAGCGACGACTCGTCCTCGACCTGTCCTGCCAGGGCGCGTACCCCCAGCGCCAGCAAGGCGACCAGCCCAAAAACTATGGTCGAGTGTCCGAGCGAGAACCAGAAGCCGACCGACACCGGGCGCTTGCCCTCAGCCATCAACTTGCGGGTGGTGTTGTCGATGGCGGCAATGTGATCGGCGTCGAATGCGTGCCGCATGCCCAGCGTGTAGGCGGTCAGGCCCAAGCCGATGCCGAGCACCTGCGTGGAGCTGACTTGGTAGTGCTGCGGTGCGACGATACCGACGAGCACTCCCCAGCCGAGGATGTGCACGCCAATGATGAAGGCCGCCATGCCTCCGATCGAGCGCCACTCCTGCCTGCTGAGTTTGCCGCGAAGGCGGGTGGGCACATCACGGACGGCCGCGATACCTGGTGCTGACAAGGCTGGCCTCCCTGATCTCCGTTTCGCTGGCGTCCCAAATGCGACAGTATCGCATCTACCACCAGATGCGATAGTGTCGCAATAGACTTATTGGTGTGCCATCCCCGCCGCGAGTCCAGGCTGCGCTGGGCTTGCTCCGCGCCCAACATGAGCGCGTGACCAGAGCTCGCCAGGCCGTAATCGAGGTTCTCGACAGCACTGATGATCACCTCACAGCCGACGAGATCGTCGCGCGGGCCGAGGCATCGGCTCCTGGTGTTCACCGGGCGACCGTCTATCGCGCTCTGTCGACACTTGGCGAGCTTGGGCTAGTCACCCACACTCACGTCGGCGGTTCCGCCACCGTCTACCACCTTGCCCTCCCATCGCCGGCCAACAACGCGGGGTCGGCTCCCCATGCCCATCTGCAGTGCACCAACTGTCAGGCAGTGATCGACTTCCCGGTGGATGCCCTGGATTCATTGACCAGCCGGGTCGACCGCGAGGTCGGCTTCCAGATCGAGCCGCATCATGCTGCCCTGCTGGGCCTCTGTGCCGACTGCCGGCGGTCGTCCCCTTTCGAAAGTGGTCACAAGCGACAGCCCTAAATCGATTCAGCTCTGTCGTTTGCGACCACTTTCGGCAAGGGGTGAGCCGATGGACGCGGCAGTAGGTGCGGCTGCGGACGGGGAAGTTGAGGCCTGGTGCGCCGACGCGCTGGTCTTCGCCGGCTGAGTCAGATCCTCGAGGCTGGTCGCACCCGGCAGCTGGATGGTGAACTCCGCTCCGCCTTGAGCTGAGCGACCTGCACGTACCCAGCCTCCATGCTGACTGACCGTTTGGGCAACGATCGAAAGACCCAGCCCAGTCCCGGGGGTTTTCCGCGCGGTGTCGCCACGGTAGAAGCGATCAAAGATGAACGGCATGTCGGCCTCGGTGATACCGGGACCTTGGTCGGCCACACGAAGCCTGTCACCCTCGAGCTGTACTCGAATGGTGCCGTTAGGCGGGCTCCACTTCACAGCATTGTCCAGCAGGTTGGTGACCGCCCGCTCTAGAGTGTCGGAGTCACCGATGACGTAGAACGGATTGAGCTCAACGTCGAAGACGAGCCCGTGCGCCCGGCGCCGCACCCGGTCGAGCGCTGAATTGACGACATTGCGGAAGTCCAAGGCCTCTGGCGTGGAGGCGGTTTCGTCGCGGGCGAGCTGCACAAGATCACCAATCAGATCGGTGAACTCCACCAGCTGGGCCTTGACATCGGCCAGGATGGCGATTCGATCTTGCTGCCGCAACATGCCGCTCTCGGCATCGGCGGCGAGCAGCTCGATATTGGTCCGCAGGCTGGTGAGCGGGGTACGAAGCTCGTGCCCGGCGTCGGCGATCAGCCGCGCCTGGCGATCCCGGGACGAGGCCAGCGATCGAAGCATCTGGTTGAACGACTCCGCGAGCACCGCGATGTCGCCGGAAGCCTTGATCGTGATCGGCGTCAGCTGCTTGGTGACGCTGACATGTTCCACGGCTGCGGACAGTTCCCGTACCGGACGCAGGCTGGAGCGAGCCACGTATGCGCCGACGACTGCCGCGATGATCACACCACCCACGCCAAAGATGATCAAAACCAGCCACAGCGAGCTGAGGATGTCATTCGTCGGTTGCAGCGGCCGCCCCAGAACCAGGGCGTAGTTCCCGAGATCAGTGATCGGCACAGCGACGATGCGGTACTCCTCACCTCCAGTCGTCACACCAGACCTCGCCGAGTAGCCGCTCTGCAACCGAGCAAGAGCCAGCTCCCTGGCGCCCAGCACGAGATGATCACGCTCGTCGGGCACGTTGAAGACTTCGCCGTCGGTACGGATCGCAGCCACGCTAACATTTCCGGCCCGCAACGCGCGCTCAGTAAGGCCGCCAAGAGTCCGGATATCCTGGGCAACCGGCACTACCGCGAGCGACGTCGCCGTCTCGACCATCTCGGCGTCCAACGCCCGGTACAGCGAAATCCGCATTGTCAGGTAGGCGGCCACGCTTGTCACCGCGACGGCCAGAGCCACCGCAACCGTGGTCAGGTACGCGACGCGACGCTGTAGCGGCAGCGCTCGCAGCCAAGCCCTCAGCCGACGAACCACCGCAGACCCTCCGCCGCGCGCCGCGGGCTGATCATGGTGGTGTCTCGCGAAGCACGTAACCGACCCCTCGTACGGTGTGGATCAGGCGAGACTCGTCGCCAGCCTCCGTCTTGCGGCGCAAATAGCCGATGTAGACCTCCAGCGAATTCGCCGTGGTCGGGAAGTCGAAGCCCCATACCTCGTTCAGCAGCCAGCTGCGCTCCAGCACCCGTCGTGGATGGCGCATGAAGGCCTCGAGCAGCGCGAACTCGGTGCGGGTCAGGTTGATTGGTCGGGTCCCACGTAACACCTCCCGGGTCTGGGTGTTCAACACAAGGTCGCTGAACGACAAGTTTTGCGCCGATGGATCGGTCGAGTCGGCCACCGTACCGGCACGCCGGACCAGGGCACGCAGCCGCGCGAGCAGTTCGTCCAGCGCGAAGGGCTTGGCCATGTAGTCGTCCCCACCCGCGTCGAGTCCGTCCACCCGGTCGCCGACCGCGTCGCGGGCGGTGAGCACCAGGATCGGCACATCGTTACCGGCTGCGCGCAGCATCCGGGTGGTTTCCAGGCCATCCAGCCGCGGCATCATCACATCCATGATCACCGCATCTGGGCGGACGGCGGCCAGCCGCGCAAGCGCCTGAACCCCGTCCTCGGCACCACTCACCTCGTAGCCGTTGTACTCCAGGGAGCGCTTCAAGGAGTCGCGAACGGCTTGATCATCGTCGACCACCAGGATGTGCATGCACCCAGCGTGCCAGACAAGTTGGGCTATGTGCCCTGAGCCCGTCGAAGGGCATTTGCGCGGACTTCGACAAGCTCAGCCCGCATATCTGGCTCGGCGCGCCTTCATTGGGTCGGCCAGGGCGTTCAGTGCCCGAGGCCGCGGATTTTGCTCTGGCATTCCGCGTACGGCCGCGCGGCAAACCGAATAGATGACGCGGGGATTGAACAGCATCGCGGGTGGCGCCATCAGGTGGTAGACGCGAGAGAAGGCCAGATACGCGTCGCGGTCGCCGTGCGCGACGAGTCGCGCCAGCTGGTCGGTCCACAAGCCCACCAGCTGCTGCACCCGTGTCTGGGAACCGGAGCTGCTCGGATGTCGCAGATCCTCGGAGGTCGCCACTGACCATGGCAGGTCGGCCGCCGCACCGATCCGGCGCTGCAAGCGCTTGGTGGCCAGCGGTCCGCGTCCCGCTGGCGTGCGGTCGTGCTTCAGCGCATCCCGGATCAGCAGGGCTTGGCATGCGGCGACAGTGATGCCCTGACCGTAGACCGGATTGAAGGCACAGTACGCGTCGCCGACCGCCACCAGGCCGGCCGGCCAAGTCCGGCATCGCCCGTAGTGGTTGCGCCGGTTGCCAGTCTGGCGGTAAATGTCGATGTCACCGACCGGCTCAAGATGCAGAGTCAGGTCGGCGACCGCGGGATCGGGCAGCGTCGCTAGGAATTCATCGAACTCTGCGGCGTTCCGCGAGGGACGCCGATCACCGTAGCCGGCGGCAACTACGAGCCAGTTGCCATCTTCCACCGGAATCGCCAGCGCACCTCGGCCGGTTTGCGGAATAGCGGCGATGTTCACAGCGAAATCAATCGGTGGTTCCCCAACTGCGCGATAGGTCCGGCAGGCATAACCCAAGTGAGCGTCCACTGTCAGCGGCTTGCTCACCGGAGTCCCGAGCTCACTCAACCAGTGCGGCAGCCGAGATCCCCGTCCGGACGCATCAATCACCAAGTCGGCGTCGACGGTAGTGGCGTCCTCGCAGACCACCTGCCAGTTGCGGGCGTCGCGTCGCAGCTCGCTGACTCGTACACCCTCGTGGACCGTCACGGCGGCGAGGCGGCGCACCCGTTCGCGTACCAGGTGCTCAAGCAGCGGTCGGGTCGCTGAGACGGTCTGGTACGCCGGAATCCAGGTGGGGGACCAGCCGTACTCGCTCAGCCAAGCGATAGTGCCTGTGTCAAAGGGCACCGCACCGTGGTTCAGCATGTCCTCCCGGATGCCTGGGACCAGCTCTTCAGCAGCCAAGAGGCCGCGATGCAGGAGGATGTGGGCCTGCCGGCTCTGCGGCACGCCTTTCCGTGGCAGAGGGCCGTCGGGGAGCACATCGCGCTCAATGATCATCGCCCGACCACCGGCCGCAGTCACAGCGGCAGCCGCGAACAAGCCGGCGAGACTCGCGCCGATGATCACCACTTCCGGTTGAGTCACAAGAGCCATCGTTACCGACGGACCGCCTCAATCACCATTCGGGCAGAGTAATCCCAGGACTGCGGCGTGCTCGGTTCCCTCACAGCAGCCAATAGTGAATGCTGGTTCTGTGGGCATCCCCCGAGCCCAAATTCAAGACCGACTCTTCAGCCGGATCTGGCCATGGGCGATCGCTGTAGCTGCGGTCGCCTTTCTGTTCCGGCTGGTTCCTGTGTTGCGCGGCGGCGGGCTCTTCGGCATCGGCAACTACGACGACGGGGTGTACTACGCCGCGGCTACCGGGTTGATCCACGGTCTGCTCCCCTACCAGGACTTCCTGCTCCTCCATCCACCAGGAATGCTGCTGTTGCTGGCACCCTTCGCCCTCATCGCGCAACTGACCGGTGACTCGTACGGTTTCGCGACCGCACGCGTGGCCTGGATGCTCCTCGGAGCCGTGAACGCCGCACTGATCTGGAAAATCCTCCGGCCCATCGGACTAATCGCAGCAACGTTCGGTGGGTTCGGGTACGCCGTGTTCCACCCAGCCGTCTACTCCGAGAAGTCAACGCTCCTGGAGAGCCCGGCCACAACGGCGCTCCTTGTCGCCATGCTCTTGCTGCAGCCGCTTGTCCACGACAGCTCATTGCCTCGCTCCAAGGCCTTTGCGGCCGGCGCGGTGCTCGGGCTAACAGTCACGATCAAGGTCTGGGGAGTTGTCACCGTCTTGATCGTCCTTGGCTGGTTGCTGTTGCTACGCCGGTACGGTGCGGCATTGCAAGTCATGATCGGATGCGCGATAGCCGCGATCGTGATCTGTTTGCCGTTCTTCGCCGCGGCGCCTACGGCAATGTGGAACCAGATCGTACGCGACCAGCTCGCCAGGCGCGGCGGGGATGATCTAACGCCCCTCGGGCGGCTCGATGACATGGTTGGGCTCGGCATCGTTGGCCGTCCGCACATGCCCATAACCGTGGTTGCGGTCGTAGCGATGCTCTTCTGTGCCTTCCTCGCATGGAGTTACGGCGAGGCCCGGCTTGCGGTGCTTCTCATGCTTGGGCAAGGGGTATTCCTGCTCAGCACACCGACCTGGTTCCCGCACTTCGCAGGGTTCACAGCAGCAGCCATCGCCCTCACCGCAGGTGCAGCGGTCGGGCGCTTGACCGCACTGGCACGCGCGCGACCCGTCCGGATCGCCATCGGGGCAGTCACTGCCGTCGCACTGCTGGGGTACGCGAGCGGCTGGAGGGACATCACCTACAACCGCCCATTCCCTGAGGGCTTCCGAGCCTTCACTGCTGCGGCCCCGGGATGCGTCACCTCCGACGATGCGACTGCGCTGGTGGAAACGAATTCCTTGAGCCGCAACCTGAGTCGGGGTTGCCAGTTCATTCCCGATCTTGGCGGCCACTCCCATGACATGGCGGCCGCCGCGGGACTGAGAGTCTCACGCAACCGCAATCAAGCCTTCCAACGGTTCGCGCTGGACTACCTGCGCAGCGGTTCGGTGACGATCTTGATCAGATACCGGAACGGCCGAGGTTTCAATGCGAAGACCACTGCCGTCCTTGATCAATGGCCGTTGCTGGCGCGCTCTGGCGGATTTCAGGTGCGACGACCGGTTGAGCTGGGTCGATCGGCAAAAAGAGAGTCACCGAAGCCCCCGCGGCGTTAGCCAGATTGACGGTACCGCCGTGAGCCTCCGTGATCGCCTGCACAATGGCTAGCCCCAGACCGGTGCCACGCCCGGTGCTGGCCGTTGGCGCAAAGCGCTCGAAGGGATGGGCAAGGTAGTTGCCGGCGAAGCCGGTGCCATGATCCCGGACCTGTATCTCGACAGCGTTACCGCTGCGCCGACCGACCAGCTCAACATTCCCGGCGCCGTGGGTCAGCGCATTGTCCATGAGGTTGCCCAACGCATACTCCAACCGCTGACGGTCGGCCGTGATCACGCTCTCGTCGGACTGAACCATGATCGTTCGCGCTTCCAACTGGGCACGACCGCGGCCACGCTCGGTCATGTCAGTGAGCAGATCACGAACCTTCACCGACTCCCGGTTGAGGCTCAACCGGTGTTCGTCAGCCGCTGCGAGCAGCAGCAGCTGTTCGGTCAGCCTGCTGAGCCGGTCAGTTTCCTCGCCGATCGACGCCATGGTGGCGCGAAGATCATCGCCTTTCGTTGTCTCGGACTGGGCGAGCTCAACCTCAGCCTTGATGATCGCCAGCGGCGTACGCAACTGGTGACTGGCATCAGCCAGAAACCGCCGCTGCTGCTGCAACGCGTCCCGCTGCGCGGACTGGGCGCGTCCGATTCGGTCGAGCATGTCGTTCAGAGTGCGCCCGAGCCGCCCGACCTCGTCAGCAACCGGTGAGACCGGCAGCGGCTCCCGGTTGCCATCCGCAAGATCATCTCCGCTGATCGCCGCCGCCCGCTGCCGCAAGGCCTCGACCGGACGCAGGGCGAGCCCGGCAACCCAATATCCGACACCACAGGAGGCAACCAGAGCAGCACCGAGACCGACTATTTCCACACCTAAGGTCGAAGCCAGCGTCTGGGCTCGCTCGTCCAAGGAGTCGGTGACTGCAACGATGTAGGTTTCGCCCTGAGCATGGACCGGTTTGGCGAAAACCCTGAGTGATTCGTCGACTGTCACATCGCCCGGCCGGTCGACGAACAGCTCCCTATTAGCCGCCACCTGCAGCTGGTCGGGTGTCAGCAGCCTCACGTCCGCGTAGGAGCTGGCCGCGACCACGACGCCATCCGGGGTGAGAATATGAGCGATCGTCTCGTCCTGCTCGAGGTCCTCGGAGTGTGTCGCAGTTAACGCAGAAGCACCCTCCCGGATGAGTAGCCCGCTGAGCTGGTCGGCGCGTAGCCGGAGGTCGCGTTCGATAGCGACATCCACGTCGGTACTGAGCTGGGCGTACAGGAAAACGCCCGCGGCGCTGAGCACAGCAGTCAATGCCAACGCGAAAGCCAGCGTGAGCCGCCAACGAATGGGCAGACGGTTCATTCTGGCTCCTCAGTTCGAAGCCGGTAACCGAAACCACGTACAGTCTCGATGTCGTCAGTGCCGAAGGGCCGGTCGACCTTCTGCCGAAGGTATCCGATGTAAACGTCGACGATGTTCGACCGGTTGTCGTAGCTGTCGTCCCAAGCGCATTCCAGCAGGTCGAAGCGGGATACCACCTCGCCCGGCCGTCGCATCAACTCCTCCAGCAATGCGAACTCCTTGCGCGTCAAGTCGATCGGCGTGTCCCCGCGGTGCACCGTACGCGCCGCCGGATCCAGCCGAAGTTCGCCGACCGCCAGCACCGGCATCCGGACCTCACGGGGTCGGCGCGCCAGCGCCCGCAGCCGCGCGAGCAGCTCGGCGAAAGAGAAGGGCTTAGCGAGGTAGTCGTCGGCGCCGCTGTCGAGCCCAGTGACCCGATCGCGGATCGTGTCGAGCGCGGTGATCATGAGCACTGGCGTGGTGACTCCCTGCCGGCGAAACTCTCGGCACAGTGTGAATCCATCGGTGTCGGGCAGCATCACGTCCAGGGTGATCGCATCGTAGGCAGTCGCCGTCGCCATGTACATCGCCTCGTCGCCATGGGTTGCGACGTCGGCGGCCAGCCCCTGTGCGGTCAGACCTTTCCGCAGCAGGCTCGCGAGCTTGGGCTCGTCCTCGACGATCAGGACTCGCACATCATCAGGATTTCACGATCATCGACGGCGAACCATAGCCGCAAGTCGCGGTTATTGAATCGGCACTATGACGAGCTGCTCGCGAGCTCCGGCTCCTTCGTCGCTTGCGTTGCGGGGCAGACGCTGTTCACGTGGGTGCACCCGCAAGCTCCTCCAGTCGTCGGAGCGAACAGCTCGTCATAGTGCCGTAGATCAGGGATTCGGCTTGCCGATCGGCCCGGTGCCGTACTGTGGAGCAGCCTTGTCGATCTTCACCAGCTCCTCACGGCTGGCACCACCGGATATGTCGAGGGCCAGCAACGGCCCGACGCCATGGCCGTAAAACTTGTACTCCACTACGTCCGGCTCGATGGTGCTGGTGTCCATAGTGACCATCGCGTCTTGATAGCTTCCCGCCTTCACCTCAACCAGATGGTTCGTGGCGAGTACCTCGCCGTTGTCCTCGGCCTCGCCCTTTTTGTACTCCTGGCGGTACTGCTGGCCGACTCGCGGCTGCGCGGGCAGCATGATGCCTGGCTGGGCTCCATCGGCACCGGCCTCCCAGGAACCAGCTCTGCTGACGACTTTGCCTTTCTCGAATTCGGCGGTCTGCTCGCCCATGTACCAGACGTTGCCTTCGGCGTCTTGGGCGTACCAGTCGAGCGTGTCCTCGATGATCTGACCCTTGCTTCGTGCGGTGTCACGAACCACGCGGGCCGTGATGCCGTTAGCCAGCTTCTTGGTGGCCGTGGTGACGACGATGACGATGTCCTCCGGAGGGCCGCCTGGCTCCACGCCGCGATAGGTCCATCGGGTACCGGGCTTCATCGGCCAGTAGGGGTTGGTGATGTCGGCGCTGAAATTCGCCGGATCGAGGTTGACAGGATCCGCACCGGTAGGCAGCTCAGCCTCTGACGGAATACCGGCCGGTCGGCTTTCAACGGGCGGGCTTGCGGGTTTTGTGCCAGAAGGCGTGTTCGCGCTGCTCGTGCAGCCTGCGAAAGTGAGCGTGGCGGCAAGCACCAGTGGCCACGCGTGACGTGGTTTCATCTCTTGAGTCCTCCCCGAGTCCCCTTCTCGGCGAAGATTACAACTGGCCGATGAAAAACCGGTGAGAGGGCCGAGACAGAGGGTCCGGTGGTCCAATACCCAGTTGAGCGAGGCTTATGACCGCCTGCGCAATAATCCGCCGACGTGTTCGAGCAGGCCGGGCATGGCAGCTTCGATCGCGGTGAGCGTGTCATAGAAGCCCGCGTCCGACCCAAACCAGGGGTCCGGGACACCTGACCCCGGCAGAGCCGCAGGATCGAAATCGGTGAGTAGCCGCACCCTGCTCGGATCAGGCGCAAGCTCCAGAACGCGCTCCAAGTGAACGTTCTCCATTGCGACCACTAGATCGGCTGACTCGATCTGGGCTTCGGTGATCCTGCGGGCCCGATGGTCCGCGTACCGGTATCCATGCTCCTTGAGGACAGCGGCGGCCCGACGGTCCATCGGGTCGTCGTATTCCTCAGAGATCGTGCCGGCGCTGGAGAACTCGACGCCTGTGATGCCTGCGTCAGCGGCGGCCCGCTCCGCCACCCGCTCGGCTATGGGTGAGCGGCAGATGTTTCCCAGGCAGACGAAGACAACGCGTACGCGGTGAGAATCCGTTCCGTCAGCCACGTCTTCTATCGTCCGGGTCGGGAAGAAAGACGTTCAAAAGGAAGCTGACGATCGAGATGATGATGGCGCCGAGCACTGCAGTCCAGAATCCGTCGACCTCCCAACCAAGATCAAACAACCCGGCCAGCCACGAGGTGAGCAGCAACATGCAGGCATTGATCACGATCAGGAACAGACCCAGGGTCAGCAGTATCAGTGGTGCGGTGAAGAGAGCGAAGAGCGGTTTGACGATTGCATTCAGCACGCCGAAGATCAACGCCACGATCAACAGGGTGATGATCTTGCTTGTGGTGCTCGAGCCGGTCAGAGTCATACCGCTCAAGATCCACGTCGCGATCGCCAGCGCCGCGGCGTTCACCACCAGCCTCAAAAGGAACCTCATGGAATCGATCGTGCCACGAATCTCAAACGTTCACCGAGCGACACCAGGCGACAGCCTCAGAGACCGTCTCCAGATGATGGACTTGTAGCCGCTTCCGCCGCGCAATGATCACCACCGGAATATCCAGGTCACCCGCCGCATCGAGCTTGGCCACAGTGTGAGCACCGCCCGAGTCCTTGGTAACAAGCACGTCAATGGCATGCTCGCTGAGGATCTGGCGCTCACCGGCGTAGCTGTAGGGTCCGCGGGACATGATCAGGACCCAGCGCTCAGGCAGTGGGTCGGTCGGCGGATCGACCAGCCGGACCAGCACCTCCCGGTCGGCCCAGGGCAGAAAATCTGGCAGCGACTGCCGTCCTGTGGTGAGGAAAGGCCTCAAGGCAGACTCGGCGGCGACTCGTGCGGCAGCGGCGTCTGGCACCCAAGTCCACGAACTGGCTTTTGGGTGTTTACGCCAGCCAGGACGCTCCAGTCGAACCAGCGGCGTGCCCGTAAGCGCGGCCGCCTGCTGGGCGTTGTGGGTGATCGTCGTCGCGAATGGATGGGTGGCATCCACCACCGCGGAAGCGTGCTCGTGGCGCAAGTAGTCGGCAAGACCATCGACACCGCCGAAATCGCCAACGCGGACGCGTCCGGGCGGCAAGCTCGGAGCGTTGACCCGTCCGGCCAGCGAGGAGATCACGTCGACACCATTCGCGACGAGGGCCGCTGCGAGCTGTCTCGCCTCAGCGGTACCGCCCAAGATCACGATTGTCACGGTCGCAACCCACGAATGAGCACGGCTACAGCTAACGCGCTCATCGATACCGCCGCCGCGAGGCGGCTGGCCCGAGCGATATCGGTGACGGCGACCGGCCGACCGTTGCCCAGGATGCCGCGATCTTCCACCGCACCGTGATATGTGTTCTGCCCGCCAAGCCGGACATGGAGAGCGCCGGCAAATGCCGCCTCGACAACGCCTGCATTCGGGCTGGGATGCTGGCCGGCGTCGCAGCGTACGACATCGATCGCGTTTCCGGCGGTGCCACCGACCAACGGTGCCCAGGCCGCTGCTGCCAGTGCCGCCACTCGCGCCGGCATCCAGTTGGCCAGGTCGTCCAGCCGGGCGGCCGCCCAGCCGAAGCGGAGATAGCGCGACGAGCGGTGCCCAATCATGGCGTCCAAGGTGTTGACCGCCCGATAGCCGAGCAATCCAGGCAGTCCAGCGACTGCCCCCCACAGCAGCGGAGCGACGATGGCGTCCGAGGCGTTCTCAGCAACCGACTCCACGGTGGCTCTGGCCACCTCCTCCATTGACAGATCGGCAGTGTCTCGGCCCACCAGATGACGAACCTGGTCCCTGGCAGCGATCAAGTTCCCGTCGGCAAGCTGCTCGGCAACCGTGGCGGCCTCCCGGCTCAGCGAGCGGCCGCCGAGGACGGCCCAGGTGGCTGCGGCCGTCGTGATGACGGTGATCAACGGGCGGTGAGAGATCAGCCGCTCGAGCGCTGCGCCCAATCCGATTGCGGCGCCGACCAAGACACTGGTGTGCATGACGCCGGCATGCTGACGATCGGCATAAAAGCGGTCCTCCAGCCAGGAGGCGGCCGCGCCGAAAACGACGACCGGATGGCCACGGTGTGGGTCCCCGAAGGCCCGGTCGGCCAGGTATCCCACGGCCAGCCCCATCGCCGACGGCCAGTGCCTCGATAGAGTCATCAGTGATGAGCCCACTGATTGATCCTGACATCACCACTCCTGATCGGCGCATCCTGATCACCGGAGGCGTACGCTCCGGCAAGTCGCGTTACGCCGAGACGTTGCTCGCCGAGAGTGCCGAGGTCACCTACGTGGCGTCCGGCCCGGTGCCTGATCCTGCCGCAGATCCCGAGTGGGCAGCCCGGATCGCCGAACATCGAGTGCGGCGGCCGGCTCATTGGAGCACAGTTGAGACAACCGACGTCGTCGGGGCGCTGCGGAATGTGTCTGGGGCGGTCTTGATTGATTGCCTCGGCACCTGGCTGACCGCTGTGATCGATCGGCTCGGCACCTGGGACGAGCCGCTGCCCAGCTGGCAAGGCGATTTCCATGATCAGCTGGAGGATCTGGTTACGGCCTGGCGGGCCCGTCGCGGTATGGCGATCGCGGTGACGAACGAGGCTGGTTGGGGACTGGTGTCGACATATCGATCGGGCCGAGTGTTCACCGAGCTGCTGGGAGAGGTCAACCAGGAGATGGCCGCCGCGAGCGACGAGGTGATCATGATCGTTGCGGGGCGCCCCCTGCACTTGTGAGCTCATATGATCATCGCAACGATCATGGCGGTGAAGGCGATCTCGATCGCGGCGCCCATTACGTCGCCCGTGACACCTCCCAGCCGGCGTACGCAGCGATAGACCAGTATGGCAACCAGCAGAGCGGCGAGCACGGTAGCCAGCGCTCCGCTGGCGGGGCGGCGACCGTACAGCCAGGCGGCCCCAATCATGATCAGCAGCACCATGAACCAGCAGCCCGCAGCAGCCGCGCGCGGCACCGAGCCGGCTACGGCGACTCCGAGGCCGTCGTCTCGTGCGGCCGGCACGCCACGTACGCAAGTCAGACAAAGCGCCGCGCGAGAGCAGCACACCACGACGCAGACCAGCAGCGCACCGGCCATACCTTGGACCAGGTCGCCGACAGCCACCGCTTGCAGGCCGATCACAACAATCAGCGCCGCCACACCCATCGGCCCGACGTCACCGCGGCGCATCACCATCAAGGAACGCTCAGCGGTCCAGCCTGAACCGAAGCCGTCGACGGTGTCAGCCAGACCGTCCAAGTGCAGCGCCCTACTGCCAACGGCCAGGCCACCGACCACGAGTAGGCCGACGGCTAAGGGAGGCAGCCCAACGATTCGGCCGAGCCAGCCCACCAGCGCGACTGTGATGGCCAACGGGAGTACTGCCAGCGGCGCGATGATCATGGCTCGGGCAGCGGTACGACGGTCGATCTCAGCGATAGCGCCGGACGGCACGATGGTCAGCGTTCCGACTGAGAGCCGCAGCGCGTCGAGCATGATCTCCTCAGCTGACTATGTGCCCTCAGCCTGTCGAAGGGAACCAATCGGCGCTTCGACAGGCTGAGCGCGCATGCTGAGATCAGCAAAGAGAGCCAGCTCGCGTAGCGCGAGGACAGCCGACCGTAACACCGGAAGCGCCGTGAGGGCTCCGGTGCCTTCACCGAGTCGCAGACCAAGATCAAGAATTGGCTCCAGGCCCAGCTTGTCGAGGGCCAGCTGCTGCGCCGGCTCGGTGGAACGGTGGCCGGCCGCGCACCACGCCACGACACCGGACTCGAGATCCTCGGCCACGGCTGCTTCGGCGACCGGGACGATCCCATCGAGCAGCACCGGCACTCGGCTGCGGGCAGCAGCACGGAGAAAGCCGACACCCGCGGCAAAGTCGGCCGACCCCAACGCCGCCAGCCGCTCGAACGGATCCATCGCACGCCGGCCGACCCTATCCAGCGCCGCTGCGACCACCTCAGTTTTGTGTTTCAGCCGACCATCGTCCACACCGGTGCCGCGCCCCACGACCTCTTCGGCCCGCAGTCCAAAGCTCGCGGCCACCAGGGCGGCTGCCGGTGTGGTGTTGCCGATCCCCATATCGCCGATGATCAACAGGTCCGCGCCGGCTGCGATCTCTACCTCGGCGATCGCCTCCCCGGCGCGCAGCGCCTCCCGACAGTCGTCAGCTGTCAGTGCATCGACCTGGTCGATGCTGCCGGAGGACCCGATGTGATACGCCGAAACCTCCGCCGGGACGTCCTCAAGATCATCGTCGACACCCAGCTCGAGTATCCGCAATGCGACACCATGCTGCCGAGCTAGCACGTTGGCACCGGCCACGCCCGCGACGAAGGCCCGTACCATCACGGCCGTGACCTCTCGCGGGTAGGCGGAGACACCGTTGGCTGAGACACCATGATCACCGGCCAAAATCACCGCCCGCACCCGGTCCAGGGAACGTGGAGGGCACGTCCCCTGGCAGGCTGCCACCCAAGCGGCCAAATCCTCTAGCCGGCCGAGGGCACCCAACGGCTTAGCCAAGGCATCCAGACGGCGGCGGGCTTCGGCGTATACGCCGGCTGATGGTGGCTTGATCACGTCAGAGAGACTGTTCCGCGTAGTGAGGGTCGGCGACGTGAGTAGCTGTGCGACGTTGCAATCGGTGCAGCAGCTCACCAAGGACAACCCCGAGAGTTGCCCAGAGCGTCAGCTGGGTGATCAAACTGGCGGCCCGGAACGCATACAGGACCGTAGCGGGGAAATCAGCCGGCACCTCGGAGTAGCTCGGCAGTAGTGCGACCGCGCTTAGGGTCACCAGCAGGTAGCCGCCGATAGCGCTCAGGGTTGCGTACCAGGCGCCCCATCGAGCCGCCAACTTGCGCCCGACCAGCACCGCCGTGGCGGCGGCGATGATCGAAATGGCGAGCATGATGAAGAAGAGGGCGGTGCGGGTGCCGATGGTGTCGGGGTCGCCGACCGCAGGCGGATTCGGCGGATAGGCGACGAACGGCACCAGACTGACGCTGACGAAGCCGATCGCTGCAGTGGACAGGCTGACACCGCGTACGGCGAGCCGGCCGAAGCGGCCCAGAGCCAGCGCGCTGATCACTCCGACCAGGCCGCCAAGCGTGACACCAGCGACCGTCGTTGCGGTCAACAAGCCCACCGTGGACTGGACCGAGCGCGGCACTTCAGTGTCATGGGACTCCTCGCTCGCCGCCGGCTCCTCGACTTGATCATGACCCGATCCGGCGGACTTCTCGATCGCGATGGCCGCATTGACGGAGGGCTCACCGACGACGTAGGCGACGCCGAAGGCAACGAGCCCGGCGAACAAGCCTGCGAGCAGACCTCTCACCAGGAAGTCGCGTGCGGAAATCATGCCGGGCTCAGTGGCAGGGGAAGCCGAGCAGGTGGCGCCCATCGTGTACCCACTCATGGACTCCGGTGCCGGAGAACAGATAGGCAGCGCCCTGTTCAGCGGAGATGAAGTACATGGCGACCAGCAAAAGCAGCCCCGCGAAGATCAGCCAGGGCAGCACTTGGGCGAGTGAGAAAGGGGGCGTCGCAACAGCGACGGGCTCGGGATGGGTGACCTCTGACATCAGTTCCTCCTCGGGTTCCTGCGACCCGCGTTGACGGAGCTCGTCGGAGGGTGGGTCTGACTCGAGCATGGCTGTGCAATTTCATGGGCACTGCTCGCGCAACCGACGCTCGCAGTGCTGCCCAGCCAGCTCACACAGTGGCGCGACCGTGCCGGATTCTCACCGAACTTCCAAGTCCTCCGCGAACCCCTGCACTGTATCGTCACGCAGCGGACTTGTCAGCGGCAGCATTGGATTAGCCGGTTCAAGGCGCTGACAAGTGTCCTGTGCGGCCACATCGATCGGTATGGTGCGCGCATGAGGAGCGAGGCGAGCTCCGGCCGCCCCCGCGAGGTGTGCCAGTGAGAGTCGTGCCCACCGGAGGAGTGGCGGGAAGGATTGCGAGCCACCCTTCCGCGATACTGCTCGTAGTCCAGTTGCTCGGCGTTCTGGTCTACCCCTTCATGGAGCAGGGTGGCGTGGGAGCCCTCCTCTTCGAGGTGTTCGGGGCACTCGTGCTGGCACTGGCGATCTGGGCGACTCGTGAGTCGCCTGGCCCGACCTGGATCGCTGTGATCCTGGCCGTCACAGCATCTGGGCTGTCCATCGCCGATCAGATTTACCCCGTCCCCGCCATGGACGCGGCCTCGTCGGTGTTGCACGCACTGTTCTACTTCTGGGCGGCGGGCAGCCTCATGGTCTACATGCTGGCGGATCGCACTGTGACAACCGATGAGCTGTACGCCGTTGGTGCCACGTTCACTCTGGTCGCCTGGGGGTTCGCCTACGTGTTCGAGCTCCTGCAGCTTTTTCAGCCGGGATGTTTCATTGCGGCTGTGAACCCCGAGCAACCACGCACCTGGATGGAGCTGCTGTTCCTGAGCTTCACGAACCTGTCGAGCACCGGTCTTTCCGACGTCGTACCCGTCACAGCGCAATCACGCGCGGTGGTGATGATCGAGCAGGTCGCCGGCCTGGGCTATGTAGCACTGTTCGTCTCGCGATTGGTCGGCCTGACGATCGCTTGGCAGATGCTTCCAAGCAACGGCAAGCAATCAGCCAACGAGTGATGGCTCAGCGGCTGCTCATTGTTGCGCACGCCCCAACGCCGGCAACCCAGGCGTTGGTATTCGGGGACTCGGGCGATCTGCTCCCTGGGGAGATCCGGCGGCTGAGCCGTCGTGTCGCGTCCTGGGTGCGTGGACCGGAAGACGCATGCGAGGCGACTGCGGTATGTCTTGGCGGAAGCGCCGAACCGATCAAGGAGCTGCGTGGATGCGACTTTGGAACGTGGGCGGGCAAGGCGCTGGTCGACGTCGCCGTCGACCACCCGTCTGGATTTGAGGCCTGGCTGCACGATCCGCAGGCAGCACCGCACGGTGGCGAAAGCCTTGCGGAGTTGATCAATCGGGTCGGTCGGGTGCTTGATGATCATCCGTGGCCCGAGGGTCGGAGCGTCGTGGTGGTGAGCTCGCAGGTGGCCCGAGCGCTCCTGGTCCATGCTCTCAATGCGGCACCCGAAGTGATCTTCCACATTGACATGGCGCCGCTGAGTCGCGCTCTGATCAGTCGAAGCCAGCAGATGTGGCGGCTCGCCAGGCTTGAGCCCGATACGGCTCCACGCTCGGATTAGGCCGCTGCGTTCGCTGCAATTGATCAATTGTCTGGGGATAGCGTCAGGTCCATGGCAAAGATGACCCCGGTGAACATGTCCGTCGAGGACGTTCATGCCGCTGCTGGTTTGTCGGGTGTAGAGATGCCAACGCGCCCGAGGCCGGTGAGCTCGACAACTGGGCGCAGGAGCAGGATCGGCGAGGATGACCGTGCCGTCCCTGATCAGCAGCAACGACAGGATGCAGCCGATCAACTTCACGGCTTCCACTTTGGCCGGAGCTGGTTCAGAAGCTGATCAAGCAGTGGGCGCAAATCCGGCGACGGCCCCTATCACTGTGATCGCCGGCGGCTTGATGCCTGCTTCATTGGTGCGCGTTGCAATGTCAGCCAGAGTGCCGCGTACGGCTTGTTGGCTTGGCATTGCCGCGTCCGCGACGGTCATTGCAGGAGTGTCGGCTGGGAGCCCATGCTTGATCAACTGGGCGGTGATGTCCGGTAAGGTGGCGACGCCCATCATGATCACTAAGGTGGTGTTCGCCATCGCCAGCGCCTGCCAATTGAGAGTTGAGGCGGGATCTCCAGGTGGCGCGTGGCCAGAGATCACCGTGAAGCCCTGAGTGAGCTCGCGGTGGGTCAGCGGCACACCGGCCAATGCCGGGCCCGCAACCGCCGAGGTGACGCCCGGAATGACCGTGACCAGGATGCCGGCGGATGCGCAGGCCTGCCATTCCTCACCGCCGCGACCGAAAACGAAGGGATCACCGCCCTTGAGCCGGACGACTGTCTTGCCGGCCGACGCATGCTCGATCAAGATCTCATTGATGCGGTCCTGAGAAGTGGACGTGCCCCGTGGGATCTTGGCAACCTCGACGATCTCAGCCTCCGGCCTCGCGTGTTGCAAGGCTGATAGCGGCGCCAGCCGATCGCAGACGATGACATCCGCCTCCTTGATGGCCTCCAGTCCGGCGATCGTCAACAGACCAAGGTCGCCAGGGCCACCACCAACCAAGATCACAGATCCGGCGCCCGTGGCCTGCTCGACCGAGGCTGGCGCTGGAGACACAGCCGGCACACCATGATCACGAGCAGCTGCCACAATCATCTGATCGCGCTCGGCCACACCGGTGGCTGGTACCACCAGTGCGGCACCGGTGAAGTCATCAGGCGCCGGAGGACGGCGGCGCATAATCAACAGCCCCCGCGCCGCGAGGTCCGAGACGGTCGCCCCGATCTCCGACGCGACCACTGTCACCACAGCCCCCGTGTCCAGCAATTGCCGGATGGCAGACAGCGCGTCCGGTCCACCTCCGCAGACCAGCACCGGCAGTCCGTCCAGCGCAAGGCTGGCGGAGAAGCCTGATGATGGCTGGATCTGCATGGCGGCGCGAGGTTACCACTCAGTGCTGGCAGGCCCGAAGCCTCACGCCAGCCGGGCCCTCACCTGTCCTTCCATCACGCGTTGTAGCAGCGAAACTGTCTCTGAATTCAGATCGACTCCGAGAGTCCGCGCCTGTGCTGCTAGCTGGAGGGTGAGCCGCTCGGTCTCGGCCGCATTCCCGGCTTGGTGCTCGGTGCGAATCCGCACTGCGAGCAGAAGCTCATCGCCGGGCGCGGCAAGTAGCGCACGCGCCGCGGCCCAGCGAGCCCGTTTTAGATCGCCAGCGAGCAGCGCCCGATCGGCCAGCTCTACTCCGATGTCGCGTAAGCAGGAGATCATGTCGGTCCGCAACTCCTCGGCCCAATGCCACTGGCCAGGCGCGGCATCAGCGAGTGGAGCACCGCGTACCAGCCCGAGCCCGGCCTGCAGACTCTCGTCGCTGGCTCGGTTGACCCCGTTCGAGGTGAGGATCTGCAGCCGCTGCCAGTCAGAGCTGACGGCAGGATGAAGTGCGATCCGCCCGGTGTACGCGTCCGGCAGGTACGCCTCTCCATCAGGACTGGCGCCGAGCCAGCTGCGCAGCCTGCTCATGTTGGAACGCCGAGTGCCCTCTGCTACGGCCAGCCCCGCAACCATTGCCTGGGCGGTCCTTCCCGGGTTCTCCAGCAGCCAGGCGCAATACTCCAGGCACTGTTTGGCGGCGCGCGGTGGCAGAGCACCGTTGGCACCGAGCAGCTCGATGGGGCCAAGCATCTGGAGGATGGGATGGTGGACCGTCCGATCCGGGTCCATCGCTGCCTCCATGATCAAGGCCCTCTCTGTCGTGCCTGCTGTCCCCCACGTTGTCGATCGGCTGTCCAGGTAGGTGACGTTGTCGGGAGGCGGATCCGGCTGTACCCCAACATCGCTCCACCACGGTGCTGGAGTGGTGTCGTCGCTACCGGTGGTCTCGACGAGATCCACGACTGCAGTCAGCGCTGCCGGCTCCAGCCACTGTGGCGACAGGGAGAGATCCACCGGCTCCAATACGACTCTCCCCTCGGCGGAGGATCTATCACCACGCAGCGACCACACGGCATCAGGAACCGGTCCCACCACGACTGCGGCCACTGTGACCTTGGGCTCGGTGCCGACAAGCTGGGACAGCCGGGCCAGCTGGGCAGCGGTCAGCGGCCGTTCCGCGAAGACGATTTCGGGAGCCCAAGGATCTGCAAGATCAGGATCAATGCGGTGCTGGCTCAACACCTCGTACCGGTGATGCTCGCGTTGCGCGGCAGCGCGCTGCTCCAGCCGGTCGAGCAGTGCGTCACAGTCATCGGTTTGTTGCACATTGTGCTTGCCGAGCGCCGCTGGAAGGCGCTCGCCACCACCCACCAGCGTCAACATCATCTCGTCGGCCCAGGGGCTGAAGGAGAGTTCAACGGCCATTGCGGCGAGGAGATCAGGTGCCGGGAATCCTGAATCCGGTTGAAGCTCCAATAGGCCAAACGCCTCAAGATCGCCCAGCACCAGCCGCTCATCTTCATCGCGACCGAACGTGACCAGGGCGGGCCACGGCCGCGCAGCCTCACCCAGTCCAGGCACGGACTTGAGGTACCCGACATCGGTCTGCGCAAGGAACCAGGAGCGCCCGCGCACCGTGAAGCCGACCGGAGCATCAGAGCATGCCTCCTGCATGCGGAGTTCGATCTCGCTCTCTCCGATCAAAGCCAGCTGCAGTGGCGGCGGCGCGATGTCCAAGTCCTTGGAATGCGCTCCGATCGCCCGGATAGCGAGGTCGAGGGTACGCAAGCTCATCGGCCGCTGACGCTGCCCGAGAGCGACCTCCATGGCTTGGGTCGGCGGTGCTGGATGCACGATGCGTCGGCCGGCCGCCCTGGTTTGAAGCTGGATGCGCCGACGCCGGGCCAGCCCGCCGATCACACCGGCCGCCAGGATGCCGCCAATGCCTGCCAGTGCTGCCGCGGAAATGTCAACCGTCGTAACCGTATTGGTGTCGGCCGTCGGCGGGCTGTTGGTCGTTGGACTTGGTGGGTCCGATGGCTCGGTTGATGACGCAGGACGCTCGGGCTGCGGAAGTGGCGCCGGACGCTGGGGCTCCCTAGGTGGCGCTTCGGCTCGACGATGCTGATCATGAGCCTTGAGCCTGGCTCTCGCTTCGGACTTCGCTGGCTTCGGTAGCACCAGACGCATGCCCACGGTGAGCTCATCGGGGTCGCGGAGCTGAGCACGGTTGGCGTGAAAGATCTCGGTCCAGCGAGCTGCCGCGCCGAGTTCCGCCTCGGCAATCGAGGAGAGCGTGTCACCGCGTCGTACGGTCACAACGCGCTGACCATCACGGGTCATTCCTTCATCAAGATCAGGAATCCTGAGTCGCCATCCGACCTGCAGCCGATCCGGTCCGCCGGTCAGCACATTGGGATTTGCGGCTGCGATCTTGCGCCACTCTCGGCCGTCTCCGTAGTACCGCTCGGCCAGACTCCAGAGATCATCACTTGGCTGCACAACATGCTGGTGGCGTCTGTCATCGACCTGCTCCGCCCGAGGCGCCGCCAGGGCCGGGGATTGCGTAGCAGCCTGTGCCGGCTCGATGATCAAGGTCACTGGCTCGGGTGCTGGAGGTGCGGCTGCAACATGGCGGTCGGCGTGAGGATCGGCTTGCACGGCGTACGGCACCGAGATCATCGTGATCACGGAGATCAGCAATCCGGCTGCAAAACGCTGCGGCGCCTCGAGGCCAGGGAGGCTGATCTGGACGCGTTGCTGTGAAACGATCGCAACAAGTTCGCTGATCACCGACAGCATGAAGACCAGCCACGCCATCCAGCCGACAATAGTGATCAGTCCAGCCAGGATCATGCCGTCGACTGGTGTGAATAGCGCTCGCTGCACGGCGCTCCAGCTCAGCTCGTCTGGCAAGGGATTGCCGCCAAGAAGAGCCAGAGCGATCGGAACGCCGAGAGTGCCGAGTAGCAGGACAGCGAGTGAACCTAGGCCGCGTATGAGCCGAGCCATCAACAGATCACTCGCTCAGCCATGCCAGTCCCCTCCAATTGATGCTGCTTCTACTGTTCCAAGAGTCGATCGCTCCGGGAACGGTCAGGTGTTGTCCGTTCCCGGAAAGTGTTGTCAGTTGCAGGGCAGGCATCAGGCGACCAGGATCCTCAGCATCGCGGCAACCAGGAAGATGAGGCCGAAGATCAATGCTGGCAAGGTCATATAAATTGTCATGCCTTCGGCAGCGGCACTCGCCTTGATCTGCTCGCGGGTCAAATGGGCGTCGCGCAGCTCCCGAACCCGGGCGCGAAGCGTGCCGGACAGAGCGGCGCCGGTCTCATCCAGTTGCATCACGTCCGCGACATCTGCAAGCTCAGGAAGCTTGAGCTGATCGGACAGCCTGCGGAGTTCGGCGTACGGGGATTGCTGTTCGAGCCGGGCCCGTTCGAGTGCCGTCCGGATGTTGACGAAAAGCGGCACATCACTCAGTGCAGCAGCATTGTGCAGTGCCTGGGTGGCTGAGGCGTTGGTCAGCCGCTCTAAGGTCACCAAGTCGATGTAGACCAGCAGAGCATCGGCGGCTCCGGCCCAAACGCTGGTCGTGGCTCGACGGAGCAGCAGGTCCGGCACGAAGAAGCCGATCATGCCACCAACTACGACTGCAACCGCGGGGATCGGACTGAGGTGCCCGGTCAGATAGGTGAAAGCGCCACCAGCGAGCCCTGGCAGCACTGTACCGATGATCGCCATCACGGCCTTGTCGGCATAGAACTCTGCGATCGCTTTGTTCTGCAGCCGCAATGCGCGACGCTGTCCGTCGGTCAGCGGGACAGGTGTTACGCGATACAAGAATCCGCCCAAGCGCTCCGACCGGCTGCGGACGGGACCGATCTCGGATGCGGGCATGTGGCTCGTGCCGTCGGCGCCGATACGGTCCAGGGCAGCGTCCAGCCGGGGAGTGGAACGACTGACGGCGACCACGAGGCAGCTCATGCCCGCGGCTAGCAAGATCCCGGACAGCAGCACCAGACTGACGGTCATCGATGTTGCCCGAGAAGGATGCGCGGTCTTTCGGACTGATGCGCCTTGCGCCGCATCAAGATCAGCGAGGCGAGGTAGGCGATCAACAGCAGCGAAAGCAGGATCTGACCCAGCGGCGTTCGGTAGGGCGCAAAGAAATCCGGGGAAAGCAGGAACACCAGGATCAGGGTTGACAGCGAGATCACGGTCACCTGGCGGACCACGACGTAGGGTTTGGATCGTTCGACCTCGATGGCCCGCCGTCCCTTGAGTTGCGCCTGAACCGAGTCCGCAAGGGCGTTCAGGGTGATCGATGCGCCGTTGGCGCCGCGGTTCGACGCCAGGATGAGCGCGGCAATGACAGCGTCGGCGTCAGGCGAGTCGACTGCGTCAGCGAACCGCATCAGGGCGTCGCCGGTTTCCCATCGGTTGTTGAGTCGGGTCACCAGCAGGCTGATCTCATCGGCTAACAGCGGTGGAGCAGTACGTCGCGAAATCCGGATCGCATCGGTGATCGACTTGCCGGCGGCGAGCGTGACGGCCAGCGAGCGTATCCAGCGATCCAGCGCCTCAAGCAGTTCGACGTCGCGCGCTCTGGGAAGGATCAGCAGATAGGGCAGTCCGATCGCGAGTGCTGGTGTCACGACGATCAAGATCAGCCAGCCAGTCAGCACGGCCAGCGCACAACCGACGATCACGCTGACCAGCACGATCACGTCACGCCGCCGGCCGCGTCGACCTGCGGGGCGGCGGGTGACGCGGGCCCACAGCTCGCCAGTCGACCTACTACGTCGACTCGCCGCTCGAGGAGTCTGTCGCTGCAACCCGGACGCGATTCCGAGCACGCCGCCGATGATCAACAAGCCCGCTGTGATCGCCAGGATGCCGCTCATGGATGGCGTCCGACGCTCGGGTGGCGTGGTTTCGAATGGGGAAGGTCGCGGCGGAATGGAAGCAATTCGGCCTCAAAATCGGCGTCTGGGAAGAACCCCGCGGATTGGCTGCCGGTACCCATGGCGTGGTACGTGAGATGGGTAACCGGGCGTCCGTGCTCGATCGCGCGGGTGACTTGTCGGATCTCAGACACGTAGCGTCGGCGGGTGCCGCCCTTCCACGTCTCATCCACCAGCTTCACATAAATGAAGAGGTGGATGTTGTGGGCAATCTGGCGGTAGGCCTCATCAACGGTCAGCACGCCACCCTGCGCGACTCGGGATGCCAGGCGGTCCATGGTGGACTCAGCCGAGTGCGAGTGGGTGGTGCTCAACGTGCCGGTGCCGGCCTGCATAGCCTCGAACATCGCCGCCGCCTCGCCACCACGGACTTCACCGACTACCAGTCGTGACAGGTTCTGCCGCAAGGCTTCCGGCACTAGCTCTGAGATCGTGAAGTCGCCAACCCGGCTGCTGCCAGAGGT
>JBKPTR010000161.1:0-7535 GCA_046735615.1 Actinomycetota bacterium | reverse complement strand
TGCAGCCAATGTCCTCGGCATCTTTCTCGGCATTCGGCTGGACCAGGCGTGGACCAACTGGCTCCCCGGCCTTGACGAGCCCTCCTACGCCAATCTCGGGGTCATAGCCGACCCACAGTTCCAGGGTCAGTGGTGGATTCTCGGGATTGCGCTGACCCACCTGCTGTTCAACTATCTGCTCGGAGAGGAACTGCTCTTTCACGGCGTGCTGCTGCCGCGGATGGCCGGGGTGTTCGGCCGCTGGGACTGGATCGCGAACACGGTGCTCTTCGGGCTTTACCACGTGCACAAGATTTGGACTTGGCCGAGCATGATTACCAGCTCCTTCGGCTACGCCTGGGCTGCTAAGCGCTTCCGCAGCCTATGGATGAGTGTCATCGTGCACGGAATCGAGGGCTACTTCATCGTGCTGGTCGTGGCAGTGCTGGCCGGCTGGTATCCGTGATGCGCTCGGATCGCTTTGAGGCGGGCCGGCTATGCGATTCCTTCGGCCGGTCACCTTGATCCTTATCAGCCTTCAAGCAGCTCGCAGTCGCCAATGCTGCCGTCGAGGCCGTCACCCGTCGTTTCGGGGCACCCCTTTACGCGCGGGTCGATCTCGTCCGCGACAACGCGGGGGAGAGCTGCGTCCTAGAGCTCGAACTGGTGGAACCGTCGTTGTTCCTGCCTCAGGCCCGGCCAGAAGCCGTCGAATCGGGTGGTCGCCACCTTCACCGCCGAAGGAAGGTGACCGCTCCGACAACGGATGGCGGCTCGAGCTCTGCCACGAGCGCGACCTACCGGCGAGGCAGCTCGAAGACGCGGTGGAATGAGACCGATGTTGCTCCAGTGACCTTGTTTCGTAGGGGATCGTCGACCGGCTTACGAGTGCGTCGACCTGCGGAGGGGCTGGTCGGACTAATCTGCCGAGCATGCGCATGCTGCACCTCGGGCTCCGCGTCTCCGATCTGGAGCAGTCGCTCGTCTTCTACACCGCGCTCGGTTACGCCGAGCTCGGCAGTGTTCCCGAGACAGAGTTCGGCAGCCTGACCATGCTGCAGCTGCCGGATGATCCGTTCGTCAGCCTCGAGCTCGTCCACGACCCCGAGCGACCGGTCGAGGACGTCGGTGCCGTCAACCACCTGGTCATCCAGGTGGACGATCTGGATGCCACGATCGCAGACCTCGCGGCAAAGGGCGTTACGGCTGAGCCGCCGGCTGAGCCGGGGCCGAGACTCCGGACCTCATGGCTGACCGACCCCGACGGCTACAGGATCGAACTCGTGCAGTGGCCTCCCGGTCATCCGGCAGGCATGACGGCGGCCGACTTTGCCCCCTGACTGGGCGAGTAAAGCCAGCGCTCCCTGTGCTCGAATCTCGCGAGAGATCTCATACGGGAGCGGCTCGCGCCGACCTGGTGCCCGACTTGTCGCGCTCAACCACCGCTCTGCGACATGCCTTCTGGGTGAGGCGTCGCACACACCGAACACCCAGTGGGACAGCGCGAAAGGGGTGGTTCCGCCTACTCGCCCACACCCATCGACGGTTTTGCTCCGCGTCTTGGCCGGTTAGGTCCGCTCGAGCCGCGGACCAGCAGTTGTGGATCGAGTTGATGGTGTTTTGGGCTCCTTCAATCGACCCCTGCCGTAACCTCGCACCGCCGTTCTAGCCGACTGCTAGGTGGGGTAATCGTCGTCAGGCTCAGCCGGCGATCGGGCGTCTTCTTCGTCGCAGCAGTCTGCGGGCGCGTTTCTCGGCTGCGGGCTGGACGAGTGTGCGTTCGAGGTAGGTGAGCAGCCAGATGAGGACTGTCAGCACAACGAAGATTCCCAGTGCGATCTCTGCGAACTCGTCGAAGTCGTTCATAACTCAGCGCTTCCTCAGGAGAGATGCACAAAATGCTGAAGTACCATCGTGTCAAGCTGTGTAACGTTCGTTACATGACAGGATTCGGCGCCGAATGGCAGCTCGTCAGCATCAGCACCGGCAAAGACGCGACGCTCCGCGTCTACGTGTGGCGACAGCTCCGCCGGCTAGGGGCGGTCTACCTGCACAAATCAGTTTGCGTGCTGCCGAACCAGCCTGAAGTTCGCATTGCCCTCCAGCCGATCCTGCTTCGCATTCAGGCCCAGGGTGGCACCGCACGCCGCATAACTATTCGGGTGGAAGCACCCGACCACGAAGCCCTGGTCGCCGAGCAACGCAGCGAACGAGACGACGAATACCGCGAAGTCGTCGAACGCGTCCCGCAATTCCTGTCCGAAATCACCATGGAGACCGCGCGCGGCCGCGCCACCTATACCGAGGTCGAGGAATCAGAGGCCGACCTGGAGCGTTTCGAGAAATGGCTGGCCGCCATCACCGCCCGCGACTACTTCCACGCCCCTGGCGGAGCCGCAGCCCGCGCAGCGGTCCAACAATGCAGAGACGCCCTCGCCGCCTTCGAAGCGGCCGCCCTGGCCGCCGAGGTTGGCGACGGCGAGACCGACAGCCGGCCGGTTGACCCAGTTACTTGACGGTAGTCGAGGACGCGACATGACCGGTCACGCATGCCTCGACGTGATCATCGGTGTAGTCGCCGCTCTGCTGCTGCCATGGCTGGCCTTAATCATCACACTGGCCCTCCGACGCCCGAAAGGCGACCTGCTGGCAGAATCGCTGCGACTCCTCCCCGACCTGCTCCGCCTCTTAAAGCGACTGACCACTAATCAAGCAATGCCCGTCGGTGTCCGCATCCGTGTCGCCTTGCTTCTGGTCTACCTGGCCGTACCGATCGACTTGATACCCGACTTCATTCCCGTCCTCGGATACGCAGACGATGCCATCATCGTCGCCCTCGTCATGCGCAGCGTCTGCCGCCAGATACCCCTCGAGCAGCTCCGAAGGTCCTGGCCCGGCACTGACGACGGGTTCGCCGCCTTATCCAATCTGGTCAAACCGCGCTCGGCGTCACCCAGCAATACCCTCGGCTAGCACATCGGTTTGGCTAACGCCTCGGCCTCCGCCCAACGGTGCTGCGGCGTGCCAGGCCGGCGGCGGCGCCAACGGCAATCGTATCGAGCGCCTGAGCCACCCCGCTGCGAACGCTATGTTGCGCCCGTTGGGCGACCACGCGGGATCGAAGTAAACAGGCGGGGTCGCCGGTCAGTCTTTGCGGCCATCCATCTGCGACCTCGAGAGCTACCGGCCGCCGGTCCGCCGCTTATCGACTGCGCCCCCAACTCGTTGATGGCGAAGACCACCAACCCGGCGCTCCGCCGACGCATGGCCAGCTGGCTCGCTGAGGCGAACGACCGCTGTTCGGAGATGACCAGGTGGGCGAGGCAGGGGTTCACCGCTCCCGCTCAGTCTTGACGTGCTCCGTGAGATCCTGGCCGAACGCGCCCAGAAGGGATAGGTCCGACGGACCGCCCTACTGAGCCCCCATCCGTTGGACAGCTTCTAGCAGCCCCCGAAGGGCGGCCTCAGCGTCGACAAACGGCTCGACCTGAGTGTCAGACACTGGGGTGAGGGGCCACTCCAAGATCATACGATTCAGCGTCTCCAAGTCAGGAACGTCGAGGACCGCGAACCCGCCACCCGCGGGGAATCCCCCTTGGACCACAATCGACTGGCGATTTCGGTCCACCCAATCCAGGGCTCCCTGGACCATCCCGGAGAGCTGTTCGGGTGACACCTGAAATCGGGGCCGGCCGATCACGAGAGCCCTCATGGTTTCCTCCCCGTCTGTCGGCCTAGTAGTTGAAGCCTACCGAACGGCCCACCTCGGGACCAAAGCGGATAGCCAGCGTGCACGCTCGGTTCGGGATCATGGTCCCGGTCCCCGTGATCATCACGCTGGCCTTCGAGTTCGGGGCGCCACCGAGGGACCGGGCGAACGGGACTTCTTCCTGGTTGCCCGCCGCTCGGGACTCGACATCCACCGCCGGGCGACCAGGCTCCTTTCCGCAGATCACGTAAGGCCGGGGAGCCTGGTTGGCGACGGGCGGCCCTTGGACGCCCTGCTGGTCGGGCACGTGACGTCCCCACCTACTTGCATAGCCCTCTGCACTGCAAGGACCTGCATTGGGTGCGGGGACGTGTGTGTTAGTGCAACCGCTCCGGATGGTTCTTGCGCCCGATTGCTGACGTGGTCGAACGTTGGGCGGGGCAGCTGGACACGTCCATGGGACTGCATGCGTTTCCCTCGTCTTGTCGCCTGGGTTCTCCCGCTGGAGCCGCAGAAGGTCGATCATGGTCAGAGGCATCGTACGACCTACCCATCAGCAAAGGGTCGGGTGATTCTTCGTGTTCCCGCAGCTGGTCCCGCTCGTGGGACGTGGTGCCGAATTAGCCGCACTCACCCGCACTCTGGAAGCAGCAGCGGATGGTGGCGCAGCGGTCGTGGCGCTTGTGGGCGAGGCTGGGGTTGGTAAGACTCGACTTGCCGAGGAGTTGATGGCACGCGCTGCCACGCGCGGTTTTGTGACGCTGCAGGCGGTCGGTTCGCCGCTGTATGCGGACCTTCCGTACGGTGTGGTCGTCGAGGCTCTGAGACCGTTGGTGCGCACAGTGGAACGGGGTGCTCGCACGAGGTTGATCGAGGGCTTGCCCGATCTCGGTCGGCTCTTTGAGGGTTTGTCTCTGCCGAGACCGACACCGCTTGGTGATGTAGGCGTCGAACGCACCAGGCTCTTTGAGGCGGTTTGCCGGTTACTTGACCGGTTGACCCGGGAGCAGCCGGTCCTTCTCCTGGTCGATGACGCCCACTGGGCGGACCCTGCGTCGCTTGCCGTGCTGCATTACGTCTTGCGGGGGTTGGTTGGCCGGCGCTTTCTTCTTCTGGTCACCAGCCGGCCAGGTATGTCGGGCAGCGAACTCGAGGCACTGCTGTCGGCCTTGCGTCGATCCGAGCTTCTCGTCGAGTTGGACATCGGGCGGCTGGATGCGTCGGGGGTGACCGCGCTGGCGCAACGGCTGCTTGCGGATGAACCCCCCTCCACCCTGACCGCCTTGCTGGTCGAACGGGCACGAGGTCTACCGCTGTTTGTGCGTGCGCTGGTAACGATGCTTCTCGATTCCGGCCGGCTGTTTCGCAGTGGCGGACGATGGGTCCTTGGACAGGGGGCGCTTGATGAAATCCCGCCCGGCGTGGTCGCGTTGCTGCGGTCCCAACTCAACCTGCTTGGTCCGGCCGACCGGGCGTTGTTCGACATCGTTGCCGTGGCCGGCGGAGCCATCGGGCACGACCTTCTCTGTGCGCTCAGCCCGGGCGAGGCCGAGGTGTTGGACCGTGTCGGACGGCTCCGAGGGGCAGGTGTCCTCGTGGAGCAACTCGGCTACAACGGCGTGGAGTATCAGGTGATGCATCCGCTGCTTGGCGAGGTGGCGTATGAGGACCTTCCGGCTGTTGTTCGGCGTCGCACGCATGCCGCTATAGCAGCAGCTGTGGAACGCCTCGACCCGGCAGACGTCGGCAGGCTGGCCCATCACATAACGAGAGCGGGTAGGGAGATTGATCCGAGCAAGGCGCTTGATGTCTTGGCCGCCGCCTTGGAAGCAGCACTAGTAGGGAAGGCGGGGGAACAGGCGGTCGATCATGCCGAGGCTGCCATTCGGCTCGCACGCCGCCTCGGGCGTACGGACCTGTTGCTTCGGTTGCAGGAACAACGGGCCGAGGCGTTCGAGTTGGCCGGGCAGGTCAACGCCGCGATTAAGGCCTGGCGTGAGGCCGCCGAGAGTTCGGCGGCTGGCGGCCGCCGACTAGATGCTGCCCATCAGCTGCACCGCCTCTCGCTTGTTGAATGGGACACCGGGCATCTGGCGGACTCTCAGGCCCATGTTGCTGAGGCCATGGCCTGGCTGTCGGATGCGCCGCCCCTGGCGGCTGAGTATCTAGCGGCCACCGAGACGAAGTTGCGGATGTTAAATCGCACGGGACAGGTGCGTGAACTGGGTGCTGAAATCGAAAGGCTCGACGGCATCGCGGCTGCGACCGGCTCACGGCAGGCGCTCGCCCTCGCCGCCCTTGGCCGTACAGGGGTCTACTTGCAGTCGGGTGACCATGGCGCCGTCGAACGAGCGGTGTCTCTTGTCATGAGCATGGCGCGACAGGAGGGCTGGATCTTTCTGCTGGAGGAGGCCCACCGACCTGCCGTCTGCAACGCGCTCGCCTGGGGTGATCATGCGGCCGCCCGCCAGCTGGCCCAGGACGGGCGGCGGCTGGCGCGGGAAACCGGTGTCCCGGCACTGGAGGTCTTCGACGGGTTCCTCCTTGCGTTTGCCACCTTCTTCTCGGGCGCCTGGGAGGAGGCGAGCAATGGCGCGGACTGGGTGCTCGAGCTCAGCCACCGGATCGGAATGCGCCGCGGAGTCGCCGCCGCGCTGTGCCTCCGCGCCACGCTTCAGGCACGGCGCGGTCAGTACACGAAGGCCACCGCCTGCCTGGATGAGGCCCGATCGGTGTACGGCGAGGGGTTCACCAACGACCTGCACCTGCTCGGTCCGGGAAATGTCTGCCAAGCCATGGTGCTGCTCGGGCAGGCCGACGTACGGTCTGCACTGCAGGTAGCCACCGCAGTCGTTCCGGGTGGGGCTGCAGTACCGGCGTTCTGCTCGGCCGTGCTCGGCGAGGCACAGGTCGCGGCTGGAGACCTGGATGGAGCGCGGCACACCGCGCGCCTGATTGCGCAGCACGGGCCGGGGGCGCCGTATCCGGCGGCAGTCTCAACCTGGATCGACGGTCTGGTGGCAAGGGCGGAAGGTGACGGGCCAGCCGCCGCGGCCGCATTCGGCCGGGCCGCTGATGGCTTCGCTGCCTTGGCCATGCCGTACGAGGCGGTCGCTGCCCAGCTGGACTGGGCGCACGTCGTTGCGGTACCAGTCGGGTCGGACGAGGAACACGCGCAAGTTGTTGCTCGCGTCATGGAGCAACTCGAGGCGGCTGACCGGCTGGGAGCGCGGCCGGTCGCCGACCGCGCCCGTCGATTGCTGCGCAAGCTCGGGGCTCGCCCTACGGCGCCGCCGCGGACGCGGCTGCCCGATCAGCTGAGCGTAAGAGAGGCCGAGATTGCGCAGCTGGTAGCGGACGGGCTGAGCAATCCGGAGATCGCCGATCGGCTGTTCATCAGCCAGCGCACCGTAACCACGCACTTGCAGCACATCTATCAGCGACTCGGCGTCCGCTCTCGTACTGGTCTAACTCGGTACATCGTCGAGCACGCTTCTCCCGAGCACCAAAGTACGTAGGTCATACGATGGCCGGCACGCTGTCGAGCCTCGCACTCTTTTGATACGACATGAGAGGGGCCGACGATGACAACAACCACAAGCTACGTGCTCGACCTCCGCGACGCCGTCGATCCTCGCTTGGTGGGTCGAAAGGCCGCCACCCTGGGACGGCTGCGGCGGGACGGCTTTCCAGTGCCGGACGGCGTGGTGCTGGTCTCCGATGCACTCGACGAGGCACTCACCCAGGCCGGACTACCTGTGGACGCCTCCCCGGAGGCGGTTGCCGCCATCGAGGTTCCTGCGGCAGTTGCGGCAGCTTTGGGAGCGGCCGCGCGACGGTGGCGGGG
>JBKPTR010000160.1:0-12680 GCA_046735615.1 Actinomycetota bacterium | reverse complement strand
GTTCGGGCTGCTCACCGGACAGATCGTCGCCGTCGACAACCCCCGGCTGCTGTCGCTGCTGATCATCTGCGGCATCGTCATCGCCGGTCTACTCCTGATATGGCGGCCGCTGATGTTCGTCAGCATCGACGCCCAAGTCGCTGAGGCCCGTGGCGTTCGTAGTGTGGCGTTGTCGATCGTCTTCATGATCCTGCTGGGACTGGTGACCGCCGTGTCGGTCCAGATCGTCGGCGCCCTGCTAGTGCTCTCTGTCCTCGTCACCCCTGCCGCTGCGGCGCTGCGGGTGTCCGCCTCCCCCTTGCTAGTTCCGGTGTTGTCCACTCTGTTCGCTGTTGTCGCCATGGTCGGCGGCATCATGTTGGCACTGGGCGGGTCGGTGCCGATCAGCCCCTACGTCACCACCATCTCATTCCTGATCTACCTGACCTGCCGAGCCTTGGGCGCCATCCAGAATCACCCGCCGAAGTCTGCGAGGGCCGCGGCAACCGCCTAGTGTCGATGCCACTCATCAGTTGTTATTGAAAATCCTTGTCGTATTGTTGTGCCGGTGACTTCCCTGCGGCGCAGGAGGACAAGGTGGTAGCCGCCCCGCAACGGCAGACGCGGCAGCGCGCCGCCATCGCCGACCTGCTCTCCCGCACCGACCAGTTCCGCACCGCCAGCCAGATCCACGACGACCTCCGCCACCAGGGTGAGCACATTGGGCTGACAACCGTCTACCGCACCTTGTTGATGATGGCCAACGCCGGCCAGCTCGACCTGATCCGCACCGACGACGGCGAAACCGCCTACCGACGCTGCTCGATGGGGCATCACCACCACCTCGTCTGCCGTGACTGCGGACGCACCGTAGAGGTCGAAGGCCCCGCCATCGAGCGGTGGACCGACCACGTCGCCGACCAACATGGCTTTAGCGAGGTTCAGCACCATGTTGAGATCTTCGGCCGGTGCAGCAGCTGCGCCGGGCACACCGCAGCCACATCGAAGCCCTAACCGCCGGTAGTGGCAGGGGTGCGGTACCTGCCGACACCAAGTAAGGAGCGGCGGACCACAGCGTCATAAGACCTGGCGGTTCAGTCGCACCAGCTGATCTCGGAACCAGCCACGTCCTGGTCAGTCTGTCCGGTTGCGGTATCGACGAACTCGGTCCTGTTCGCGAATCCGGAGCTGTCGGGGTTGGTGGCGGCATCGCGGGGAAGCTTCGCGACCGCGAGGTATTGGCCGTTGGGGGAAAGGCAGATGTTCTGGATCCCGCCCGCTGGATCCGGTTCCTCCGCGTAGATCTGACGCGCGTTGCCGTCGTTGATCACCACGACGGAAGCTGCACCAGCCTCCGTTGCCACCCAGCCGACGTATCCCCTGTCGCCGCCGAGTGGCAACAGCTGTTGGAGGCCTGCCGCCTCGGGTAGGTCGAGGGCCGGAACCGCGGAGGTGTTGCCCGTGGCCAGGTCGATTGCCTTGTAGTCGCCGTTATCGTCGACAATCAGCGTCGTCGAACCCGGAACAAACCCGCACATCCTCGAGTGACCGCCAAGAGGTTGAGGTGGAGTGCCATTGAGCGGGTCTATCAGGTAGAGCGATGTGTCGGCCGTCTGCGCGACGATTGAGGTCGTGCCGGGCACGAAAGCCCAGTCCAGCGGCTCCAAGGGCTTGCCGTCGAATCCGGACACCTTGATCAACTTGTCTGCCACTGGATCGTAAAGGTGAAGCTGACCACCGTCTGTTAGGTCGGGGTCACTCAACGGGGTTAGGACGAATCCGAGAAGGCCGCTCGGCCCAGACGATTTCAGTTGGCTGATGTCTGAATTGTCGGCGAGCGTCTGGGTCGGCTCGGAGCCGTCGAGTGGGCCAACAGTGAGCGTAGCGGCGCCGGCGGCATCTGCTGTCACAACCGCGATCGCAGGATCTGCGACGGCGTACTGCTCGATGCGCGGCTCGCTGCGCACAACCCGCTGCTCGGTCGACCCGATGAAATGGCCGACGATTTGGGCTGGCGCGTCGGCGTCGGCGCTCGATGCGGGCCGCTGCAAGACGTAGAAGGCTCCGTCCGGAGTTCTGAACGTGTACGTCAGGGTGGAGGCCGCGCCGGTAGTCGCGCTTTTTACCTTGGCGACGATCTCGTAAGTAGTCGCATAGCTCAGGCTGTCGGCAAAACGCAGCATCAAAGCGGCCCCATCCGACGTCGGCTCAACCGGCACGCTTGGTGTCACGCTCACCTGATCGGTGGTCAGTTCAGCGACGGTCTGGTCAACCCGCAGGACCAACCGCTGCCCGGCGCCCTCAACCGCCGCCCCCGGGTTGATCTGCGCATCAAGCAGCCGCGGACCCTGACGAGTGTTCGCCACGGTGAGGCCGGCCGCGGCGAGCAACAAGGCGCCGATCATCACAGCGGCAGTGAGCCGAAAGCGATCCTGCCGTTTCGACGGATCAGAAGACATAGGGCTGGTCGGGCTTCTCGATGTTGGCGAGGGAACCGACCCCGATCGCCACCCCTTCTTGGCTGTCACGGCTCGGGTTCTTGACGAAGGCTCCCTCAATCCTGATCCAGGCGCCCGGCTCAATCTCGTCTCGCCAGCCCGGTCGGTAAACAGGAACCCCGATCGGTTGGGCGTCTACCGCACAGCAGCTAACCGCCAGCCGTGCAATGAAGAAGACGTCCTCTTCATCGCGGTCGAGCACGTAGCCGGAGAGATCAACCTGCTTGCCCAGCACCGCTTCCGGACCGCCTTGACTCAGCAGCGCGGCCCAGTCCTTGACCGAGAACGTTGCCGGATCGGCACCGAACAGAGCCGACACCTTGGTCGAATCAAGCGCCTGACCCGAGGTGACCAGCTCCCGGGCCTGCCGTGTAGTCGAACTCAACGTGGCGGGCGGGATAACCAGCAACGCCAGCGCTGCGCAGATGAACACAGCGCCATTGGACCAAATGAGTAACCGGCCGAAAGCTGACACGCGAGTGACATGATCATGGTCACCGTCTTCGGCTGCGGCCGAAGAGACGCCTACTGCTGCCATCCCAACCAGCACCAGCAGCGGAAGCACAGCCATTATGACCGTAAGGAGGGTATAGCGCGGGTGCACGTAGAGGGTGAGCCTCCCGGTCGCGGCGAGCCACAGTGTGGCTATCGCGCCCACCAAAGCGAGGGCAGCCCCGCTCCAGTTACGGACAACATCTTCAAAGCGCAACGTTGACCGCCAACCCCAGTACTGCCGTCAGCAGAGCCACCACCGTCGTCAGAAGAACAAGTGTCGAGGCCGTGAACGTGGTACGCAGCAACGTCAGCATCTTGATGTCGATCATCGGACCGAACACTAGGAAGGCGACCACCGCGCCCGGTGTGAACATTGATCCCAGTGACAGGACGAAGAAGGCGTCGACCGTCGAGCAGATAGCGATGACGAACGCTAAACCCATCAGGGCAACCACAGACCACACCGGATTCTGCCCGAGAGTAAGCAGCAGGTCGCGCGACACGGCAACCTGGATGAATCCGGCCACGGCGCATCCGACCACCAAAGCGGGCAGCATCGCGTTCATTTCCACACCGAACATTCCCAGCGCTTGGACACCCCGGTCCTCCTCGTGCGCATGGCTGTGCACCCTGCAGGAAACCTGAAACCGTGGAGTCAGCAGCTCCTCCGGTCGGCCGTGACGACTAAACAGCCATCCGACGAGATTGGCGATCAAGAAACCGCCGAGCACCCGCCAGAACAAGATTCCATCAGAAAAACCGAACGCCTGATACGTCACCACAATCGTGATCGGATTCAGGATCGGTGCCGCCAGCAAGAAGGTGATGGCATCCGGAACAGCGATCCCCCGCACAACCAGCCCCCGGGCTAACGGCACGTTCCCGCACTCGCACACAGGCAGCATCACCCCAAGCAGAGACAGGGCGGCGCGCCGCAGGACCGGAGTTCTTGGAAGCATGCCGAAAAGCACCCGTTGCGGCACCCAGAGCTGCACCGCCACCGAGAGCCCAATACCAAGCATCACAAACGGCAGCGACTCGATCAGCACGCTAATCGAAAGAGTGATGAAATCCTGCAGAGCGTCGCCGAGCGCAATCCGTTTCGGTGCAGTGAGTCGGATCGCGAACAAGATGACAACAACAAGCAGCGCACCGAGCGCTCGGCGCCCATTAAGAACCGAAGCTGCCCCCGGCGCCGGTCGATGCGAAGTCGGCTGCGCGTCGACCACACGCTCCGTCACGAACGGCAGCCTAAAGCTCGTCGGCAGTCAACTCGAAGATATCTCGGGCTCCGTTGGCTGGAGTCGAGCGATTCCCGCGGCCGTCGCGGCGGCCAAATGTCGCAATCGGGCATCTCACTTGCGACGTTTTGAGGAGTGCGCTGGGTGCTGAGCGATGTTCCAGCGATGCCCGAACGGGTCCTCCAGCTGGCCGTGCCGGTCGCCCCAAAACATGTCCGCCAGCGGTTGCCGAATCGCCGCGCCCACCCTCACCGCCCGCGCGAACACCGCTTCGGCATCGGCGACGTCAAGGGCCAACACCACGGGCGTGCCGCCAATCGAGGGTAGGGCGAGCACCCCCATCTCGGGGAACTCATTGGCCAAGTGCAGCACGCCGTCGGCAATCCGCAACTAGACCGACATCAACCGTCCATCGGGAAGGGGGATCCGGCTCACCTCCTCGGCGCCAAACGCGTCGCGGTAGAAAGGCAAACGGCGCGCGCGGCGCCCTGAACAACAATGTGCGGAGTGATCGACATGAGCCGAGCGTCTGGACACCGCATTCAGAATTTCGTCAAGGGTCTTGGGCACGCGACCGAGATGGCTTTGGAGTCTCTGCGTCGACTCGCCGACGACCGGATCGTGTTGTGCCTCGATGCCCGGTACCTCAGCTTGGCGGTTGCCTCGACGGTGCTGCCCAAGCCCGAACGCGGCCGCCCACCGAAGGAGGTACTCGCAGCACCCCACGGCACAAACTTCAGCAGCCAGGGATGCGGCGGACGAGGTAGCCCTGGTGCTGGAGAGCGGCGATGATCTGCGGGAGCGCTGCGATGGTTTCGGACCGGTCGCCGCCGCCGTCGTGCATGAGCACGATGCTGCTCGCCCTGACGCTGGGGCCGGTGGCCGCCTTGACGATGTGCTTAGTGCCTGGTCGGCTCCAGTCCCGGGTATCGATCGTCCACAACACCTGACGAAGCCCCTGTCGGCTCAGGATGCGCTCCAAAGTCCGGTTGGTCGCGCCGTACGGCGGCCGCACACATCTACTTCGCGGTCCGTGGGCAAGCTGCCATTGAATCTGTCTCGGCGTCAGCGCGGTCAAGTTTGGATGGTTGTACGTGTGATTACCGATATTGCTGCCCTCGGCCCTGATTTGGGCCGCCTCCGCGGGGTACTGTGCCTGGCGGAGGCCGAGCTCGAAGAACGTGGCCGTGGAGTGCGTAGCCCGCAGGACGTTGAGGATGGCCGGGGTGTATTGGCTGGGTCCGTCGTCGAAGGTCAGGTAGACCGTGCCGCGTCGCCGAGATCCATGCTTGCCTGAGGCTTGGGCGGGTGGTGAGTTATCCGGCCGGGCTGAGTGCGGCGTACGCGAGGCTTGCGCTGATGGGTGCCTGTGTGAGGGGCTGGCGGTCGACCTCTTGCGTGTCGGGGCCTTCGCACCCGGCGGCTTGACCATCGGGGTTTCATGAGCCGCCGAGGCGATCGCAGATGGTATTGCGCCGTCGGAGCCGGTACGCGCCCCGCCATCACTGGTGACCACAATGATGAACCCCAGGACGAGCGCGACCAGCAGCAATCCGTTGGACAGTATGCGGAGCCGGCTCACGGGACCAGTGATATAGGTGACGATCTCGCCAGCTGCCCTGAGGTGGAGCGCGCGGCGAGCATCGGCTCAGCCTACGTCGGTTCGAATCCACTGCCCGCGGCAAGACGAGATTCACAAGATATTTAAGACCCCCCTTGCTGCGCACAAAACGTTCCGCGTGCGCGAGGATGTCGCATGTGCCTTCTGATGCTGCCTCGCTGATTTCCTACCAGCAGCAGCTGGCCACCTCGGCACCGGAGCCATGGATTTATTTTCGACCAGACCACTTCGATCATCGGCCTCTTGGGTGTGCTTTCCGGTAGATTCGCCGGTCCGGGTACTGAATCATGACACAGCCTGGTCCTGGCAGTGATCACATCCTGTGCCGCGGAGGAATGGGATCAGGAACGCCCGAGATCGGCCCAATCTGCGTCCCGTTTGATGAGGGCTGGATGGTGTCGCACGACCCCACGAAGGCCCCGTTGGGGAAGGTGGTGACCGCATGCGTCGCCGCGCCTCGTACAAGATGTGAGTCCACGCGAATCTGCCAGAGCATCATTTAACGCTCGGCGATGCTGCCCAGCGGGTCGGTCGTGTCGATTCCTGCTCGTCGGCTGATGGTCGCACAAATCGGTGACACGAAGTCTGGGATAGCTGACCCTCCATACCGGCAGCCAACCTAGTCGAGCTGGGTGACCGTCATAGTGATTGGGAAGTGGTCGGTGAATCCGTTCTGATTGACCGGCTTGCCTATTCCGCCGAACGGTATCTCTTGGGGCAGAGCCCCGGATGCCGTCAACGGTGGATCAGAGCTGTTGATCTTCGTCCCGCGAGCAGCTCACAGCCCTGACTCGTCGTCACATCGTCGCTGATGACCGGGCAATCTCCATCACTGGGGGTACGGGCCGGTTCGAGGGCGCCGAGGGAACACTCACCGGCACCGGTACTGTCGACCTCAACGCGTCCACTATCACGGCTGCGCTCACGGGCACCATCAACAAAGACCCGATGCCTTCCTAGGCAACCGACAGCGCACGCTAGTGTCGAATTCCGTCTGAGCTCTTCTTGCAAGCCCTGCTGCCGTGGTGTGGCTAGTCTCGCGGATGATCCTTCCGCCCACAGTGGTTCGTTCATCGATACTTCGCCGTGCCGGCGTCACCATGCGTCGCGGCGCTGAACTCGGCTGTTGATCAAAGGCGTTCGAAGGTGATCGATGTCTCGGGGAGCGGTGAGGAGTCGGCGTAGGCAGATTGAGAACGGCTCCCTCTTCTCGGTACGGCAAGCGGCAGCGGCCTGCAATGTGTCGCCGCCGGTAGTGCGGAGGTGGCTTTCGCTGGGGCTGCTTTCTGCGCCGCCATGGACAGTCGAGCGGCTGCCCAGTGTCCGCGATGTCACCGATCCGCAGCGCCATCCCCCTGGCTCCCGCGCCGCCCACGGCACCATGGCGCGGTGGAATTCGGGCTGTAGCTGCGCTCGGTGCCGCCAAATGCAAAGCGATGCCGCCAGGGCACGCGGTCGACGCAAGGCGCAGGAGCGGCTTCCCCTGAGATGCGGCAGCAGCTGCTAGACGCGATTCATGGCGGCCAACCGTTCCGGCGAGTGCTCCGTGATCTACCAAGTTTGGGGATTGACCGAGATCGACGATGAATGGTCGGCAGCGCTCGATGCTGCACTGACGGCAACCCGCCGGAAGGATCTCCAGCACGGCACCAATGTCGCGTACGTTGCCGGCTGCGTGTGCAAGGAGTGTCACGAGCAGCAGCGCATACGGATGGCAAGGAGCCGCCGCTAGGTCAATGCCGGCGCGGTGCAAGCACTTAACGTCGACAATCGGTCGACATTCTGCCGGGGCTGGTCGTAGGGGATCGGCTCGCCGAGCATGTCGAAGCATGGCTGGAATGAGTGGGGGACCCGGGTGGGTGGCTGATATTCATGCGGTGCCCGTCGATTGCTCGCCAGCCTTTCCAGGCCGTCTGAGCTGGGAGCACAATTTGGGCGTGGCCATGCCTTGGAAGTTCGACTTCGCCTCCACGATTGGGATGATTGGGAGAATCCGGAGACCCATGAGCACTACGAAGTGTGTCTGCGCTGTAACGCGTACCGAGAAAGAGGGCGTGCTGCACCAGGCGCTCGTCAAGCAGGTTGGGGCGGATTGGCGGGTGGCGGCGGCTGAGCCTCGGCGCTGGATCAGCGGGAAGGTGTGAGTTTGACGATGGCCGCTGACCCAGGTCACCGGCGTCCATCCGGCACCCGGGCCCACAAAGTCGAGGCAGGAGGTGGGAGCGTCTCCACTATGCCGGCATGGAGTTCGCGATCCGGGCTTCCGCTGAGTCCACCGGCGGCGCGTTCTCGATCGTCGAAGAGATCCACCCTCTCGACACACCGCTGCATGTCCACCACGATCACGATGAGCTCTTTTACGTCCTTGAGGGTGAGCATGTCTTCTCGGTCGGTGGCACCAAGTTCGAGGCAGGGCCGGGTGACCTGATCTTCGGCCCCCGAGGGGTGCCACACGCGCAGCGGCGTGTGATCCCGCGTACCGGCCGCATCCTCGAGATGTTCTCGCCAGCCGGCTTCGAGGGTTTCTTCCGTGACCTCGCTGAGATGGATCGAAACGGACAGATCGGAGTCGAGGATTTCCATCGAATCGCCGCGAAGTTCGGCGTGACCTGGATGGTCTGAGCCCACCATTCACGAGCCCTCACGGCCAGGGAGCATTACACGCTGGAGCCGCTGAAAACAGCGCTCCGAATCCGAGGTTTTGTCGATGCCAGCCATCATGCAGTGATGCTTCGCGGTCTAGGGCAGATGTCTGTCAACGAGCTGTTCGAACCCGACGGCCTGTTTCTTTGGTGAGCTTCAAACCTGTTGATCTTCGTCCCGCAAGCAACGCACAGCCATGACAGGGGTTCTCAACCGGATAGACATGCATGACTCTTTGCGGCTTGTCGACTCTTGATCAAGAGGAGGCGTTCTCTGGCGGCGGCAAGGCGACTGCTGCGGCCATTCCCGGCGCAAAGCTCATGGTCTCGACGGCATGGGCCAACCGTCCACCGGAGCTGTGGGAGGAGCTTGCCGGCCACATTGCTGAGCTGGTCCAACGCGTCGAGGCGAGCCACCACTAATCCGACCTTGCCACATATGTCCTACGGCTTCCGATCTTCGAGGGTGCCGGCATTCTGAGCTGTCCGACGCTTCACCGAACCATCCGGGTATCTTCAAGGAGTGGTCGCCGATGAGCGACGGGGCAAGGGATCCGACAGAAAGAGCCGGTATCACAGGGGGCTGCCCGGCTACCACGATCCCACGGCAGCGATCGGCGGTGCAGCGCCAGCCACCAGCGCTCTTACCTTGCGGCTATGGCTTGCCGTGTTTGGTTTTGTCATCTGCACAGCCTTCGCGGTCTGGCTGTACTTGATCAATGCGCCGATCGGCTTCATAGTCGTGCTACTTGCGCTGGCGGCGATCGCCGTCCTCGACATAGCAGTCATCCTCCGACGTAAACGACGAGGAGAGCCTGGCTGAAGCCGAGGGCAACCTGGCGTATACGACGACAGACATTGCGTCGGCGCTGGGCTTGCTCGAGATCATGGAGCGGCCGGACGCGAGCAGCCCCTCCCAAGAATCCGTGCAGTGGCAGATCGAACGGCAAGACTTCGGCATTGAAGATCGCAGAATCGCACGGTCAAGAAGTAGGCGCCGAGACCGACACTATGAACGCCACCATCGGATGGCGGGCGATGACGGGCAGCGGTGGCGCGATGAACGCGTCCCACGCGGTGAGACCCACACAACCCTCCTGAGCGAGGGCCGCCGCTCAAGGGGCTGGGCTCGAGCTCGATTCGTGACCAAGGTGCGGCATCCTGATCACGACCACTCGTACGCTTTCCGTCGACGTCTAGGTCGAGGGGGTCGGAACCCGTGACCTCGGACGGGTCCGGTGAAGGTCTGATCGGGAGGCGTTGCGCGTCCGCGCGTGAAACGTCACGCATGCGTGGTCCATCTCTCATGGATGTGCTGCGGATCGATCACGGCCAAGTCCGAAGTGTGGCTCTGCGCGACCGGCCACTACTGTTCGGCATGGCGCGAAGTGTGCGGATTGCCAGCACGGTGAGCCATGCGAAGCCGGTCGTCACCGCGGCGCGCTGGAAAAGGCCTCCGAAGGACACGAGCCCGGCCATCTGGTTGAAGGCGGCGCTCGCCAGACCGAAGAAGACAAGCATCATCACCGCTGAGCCAGTGGAGTAGATCGCCCAGTGGCGGTTGCCGATCTTTCGGAACCAATTGCCGAAGACGAAACCGGCGGCAGGCAGTCCGAAGAACGTAAGGGTCGAGACCAGGTCGTGCAGCGCGCCGGAGGTGGTGTAGTCGCCGGGTGCGCTGGGCGTTCCTGGTGGGTAACCACTGACTGGGTCGGTGACGAACGCTCCGGCCCCGAGCAGGCCGATGGCGGCGGCTCCGATCAAGATCGTGCCGATACGGGTTCCGACCACTGTCCTTGGCGCTCGCCATAGGCCGACGGCGTAGCTCAGGTACAGCGCCCCGGCTACCGAGAAGTTCGCGACCTGCATCCATCCACGCGGGCCGAGCGCCAATGAACTGACCGGGTGGCGCAGCGGATCGTAGTCCGCTCGGGTGGTTCCTTCGGCGAAGGCCGTGATAAGGAACAGAGGGCCGGCAGCGACACCACACCACAGGAGTCCCCTGGTGACTACGTCATGGCGAGTCGCCTCTTGGACAACCATCACATCTCCCGCAGCCGATTACGGGCCTGGGTGCGGTCCACTCCGATGGCGTGGAACAGTTCGGCTGCTGGGTCTGGCCGCTCACGCGCCAGCAGGGCGAGAAGGACGTGCTTGACGCCGAGGCGTTCGCCTGCCGCCTCCCGCCGGAGGCCGGTGAAGACCGCCTTGCCGGCTGGTGTCAACCGAAGCCGCTCCCCCACGCGACCAGAGATAACGGGAGGATTGTTAATGACATCGATCCCCACTGAGGTGAGCGCCTCGCGGTCCAGGGTCTCCAGCGCGGCCCTCGCTGACTCCAGGCTGACACCGAGCGCTCGAGCGGTCTCCGAGTCGGGGTCGACGAGCATCGCCAGCGCGATGTGCTCGGTACTCACCCGGCGGTCTCCGCGACGCTTCGCCTCAGCGCTGGCCTCGCGAAACACCTGGCCCATCCCGAGCCTGGGCTTGTTGCTGACCATCGCTGAATCCCTCATCTTCCGTACTTGGCGTGGATTGACTGCCGGGTCATGCCCAGCGCGTCGCCGATCTGCTGCCACGACAAGCCATGACCGCGGGCTACCGCCACCTGGTGAGCCTCGAGCCGCTCCGAAAGCCGGCGCACCGCCAGCACTGCGCGCAGTCCTTTCGCCGGGTCATCCGACGCCATCGCGTCTGACTGATCGAGGCTCATTTTGTCAGTTTAAACTGACACAGCCTCGCTGTCAATCTAAACTGACACGACATAAGTGCGGCAACGGAGCTCGCCATCGCCTCCCTCCGCCTGGAACCATGCGTACCCCCACCACAATCGTGCGGGGTCACCGAAATCTGTGGAAGCCGTGCCTTAGGGCGCTGTGGAAGCTAGTTCGTCTTGGGCACTTCCAGATCGCTGTGCGCGATCTCTTCAATCGACACATCCGCGCTATCTCGGCGTTGCACCTGATCCCAGGTGGATATTCCGCCACCGGTATTCATCGCAGGGTGAGCGGGGTCTCGGATTCGACGCGGGTCAGCTTCTCCGGGTTGCGGACGTAGTACAGGCCCGTGATACGGGCGTCCTCGACACGGATCGCCAGGACGCCGTCGATCTCGCCGTCCAGACGTACGACGAGTGCCGGGTTGCCGTTGACCATGGCGGGGTCGGCGGTAAGCGTGCCTTCGGGCTTGCCGAAGCCGCCCAAGAAGTAGCGGACCACCTTCTCGGCGCCGATGATCGGCCGCAGCGCTGCCCGCTTGACTCCGCCGCCGTCGCCCACAAGTACAACCTCAGGTGCAAGCACGTCGATCAGGCCCTGCAAGTCCCTCGTCTCGACCGCGCGCTGGAACGCTTCCAGAGCCGCCCGAGTCTCGCTCGGGGAGACCACCTCGCGCGGGCGGCGGGCATCGACGTGCTGGCGGGCACGGTGGGCAATCTGGCGGACCGCCGCGGGGCTCTTGTCGACGGCGGCCGCGATCTCGTCGTAGCTGGCATCGAACGCCTCGCGCAGCACGAAAACGACGCGCTCGATCGGCGAAAGCGTCTCGAGGACGAGCATGAGCGCCATCGACACACTCTCGGCGAGCTCGACATCCTCAGCCACGTCCGGCGCGGTGAGCAGCGGCTCGGGCAGCCAGGAGCCGATATACGCCTCCCTGCGACGCCTCATTGTGCGCAACCGGTCGAGCGACTGCCGGGTCGTGATCCGGACCAGGTAGGCGCGCTGATCGCGCACCTGCCCCACATCAACATTCACCCACCGCAGCCAGGCTTCTTGAAGGACGTCTTCGGCGTCGGCCGCCGATCCGAGCATCTCGTAGGCGACGGTGAAGAGCAGGTCGCGGTAGGCGACGAAAGTCCCGGTCGCCGGGTCAGTGGTGTGGCCGCTCATTTCTCCACCCCGCTCCTTCGCGGCCGGCCCTGGTTGCCGATGGCCGTGGAGCGTGCATCCACAGCAAGGTCCTTTTCGTTGGTATCCGTTCGACCCGACCCACCTGTTCGGTGCGATGGAGAGTGGGACATCACCGGTGCACGGCTGTGACACGCCGATCTGCCGACGATCGGTGCAGTCCAGATCCGTTCACTAGTCGACCGGACCGACCACGAATGCCTCGCTAGGCTGGCCGGTGGCCGGCGCCTCGCCGCGCTTGGCCTGCAGCAGCTGCTGGCGCTTGTCATCCTTGACCCACTGGTAGCGCGAACCGG
>JBKPTR010000159.1:0-9324 GCA_046735615.1 Actinomycetota bacterium | reverse complement strand
GGCCCAACACGATCAGCGGCCGCGTGGACAAAATCCGGGGCGGCTGGCGCAACCTGGTTTCGGGCGGCTTCCGCGCGGCGGGAACTCTTAGACACGTTTCCTCCGTTGTGAGAAACCTCATGCTCCCGGGTGGAGCATTTCCCACCGTATCGCCCTCTTGTGCAGTCTGACAGGATGGGCTGCCGGACGAACAACAGACGATCTTTCGGGACGATGATCACGACGGAAAGGTGCCTCCAAGTGCCACAGCAGACGGCTACCCTGCACACCAACCATGGCGACATCAACGTGAAGCTCTTTGGTGATCAGGCTCCAAAGACAGTGAACAACTTCGTGGGACTCGCCTCAGGTACCAAGGAGTACGCCGACCCAAAGACAGGCGCGACAAAGACCGGCAAGTTTTACGACGGGCTCACCTTTCACCGGGTGATCGACGGCTTCATGATTCAAGGCGGTTGTCCTCTCGGTACGGGCACCGGTGGTCCCGGCTACAAGTTCGGCGACGAGTTCCATCCCGACCTGGTCTTCAACAAGCCATACCTGTTGGCCATGGCAAACGCCGGCCCGGGCACCAACGGTTCGCAGTTCTTCATCACTGTCGGCCCGACGCCGCATCTCAACCGCCGGCACACGATCTTCGGCGAGGTGGCCGACCAGGCCAGCCGTGACGTGGTCGACGACATCGCGCAGGTACGCACTGGACGAGGTGACCGTCCTGTCGACCCAGTGATCATTGAATCCGTGACCATCGATTCGGCTGAAAACTCCGCGTGAGCCAGACTCCGGGCGCCGGCCCGGACTTCTCGCCCCCGGCATTTGCTCCGTGCTATCGCCATCCGGAGCGGATGACCGGCATTTCTTGCCAGCGTTGCCAGCGGCCGATCTGCGGGGAATGCATGACCCCGGCCTCGGTTGGTTTTCAGTGTCCCAGCTGCGTCGCATCTGGACGGACAACGGTACGAGCCCCGCGTACCGCCTTTGGTGCGATCTTGAAGCCTGGTGGCGGTAACGCGACCAAAGTCGTCATGGCCATACTCGCTGTCGAATGGGTGCTCAATCTGGTGAGTGGCGGGCTGCTGGATCGCTTGCTGATCATGATCAATGAAGCCATCTACCTCGGTGAGTTCTGGCGGCTCATTACGGCGTCGCTGACCTCAGGTTCGATCCTCGGCGTCTTGATGAACCTTCTCGTACTCTGGATCGCCGGACGGGCCGTTGAATCCGAGCTGGGTGGCTGGCGTTTTGTTGTCCTCTACCTCGCAGCCGGCCTTGGTGGGGCGACAATGCTCTTCGTCTTCGGTCCGTACGGCAGTGCCGGCTATGGCGCGGCGGCGGCCGTGATCGGTCTGCTTGCAGCCAACGCGATCTTCAAGCAGAGGATGCGCGAGGACGTCCGTGCGGACATCGGGCTGTTCATCTTGCTCATCCTCTACAGCATCCTGATCGGCTTCCGCGGCTTCGGCTGGCTGATGTTGATCGGCGGCATTGTGGTAGGCGCGCTGGTCGGGGCGGTGTTGGCGTATGCGCCGCGCCGCAACCGCAATACGGTTCAGGTGGTCGGACTGCTCGGTGTGATCACGGCTTGCTTACTCGCGGTTGCCGTGAAGTTGACGATCTTCTAGCGAGACCGTCTCGCCCTACTAGGCCCGTGCGACCGAGGGCAGATTGAGCGGCTGCTCCGCCGGCTGGCGAGTGATCAGCCATGCCGCGATGGCAGCGCCTGCCAGCGCGAGTAGCAGTACCACCGTCGCGATCAGCAACACTGTGGTCGAAACGCCTGCGACACGCCCGCTGGTCTTGTCTTGCTGCGCGCTAGCCACCAAGCGAGAACGCCGCCTCAAGATCATGTGCCGAGTAGGCACGGAAGGCGATGTGGGTCTCGGTGCTGACGACGCCCGGCACTTTGTTCAGCCGGTCCGCGACAACTTCAGCCACTTGATCATGGTTGGACACCCGGATCATGGCGATCAGGTCGATCGTGCCCGTCACTGAATAAACCTCGCTGACGCCGCTGAGAGCGGCGATCTCCTCAGCAACCTCGGGAATACGCGCTACCTCAGCCTTTACGAAGACGATCGCAGTGACCATGGCGGTCATCCTAAGTCTTGAGCGGCTCGCGCAGACTCTAATGCTCGCTCCGCTCGCGAGGATCGCGCCCTGAGCCGCTGCCTTCCTCTCTCGCTCGCGGACGAAAAGCATGTCCGTTCGCTCGCTCGTCCAGGACAGCGGCTTCCCAGCGCGATCCGAAGCGGATCGGCAGCGAGCAATCAAACAGAGGAAACTACGCCTCTGCACGCTTCTCCTCCGTACGGCGGCGCGCGATTCCCGACGCCCGCAGCTGAAGCGTTGGTGCCCGTGGCTCGGCAGCCACCTCACCAAGCGCGTACTGCACGAGCGCTTCATGGTCCAGCACGGCATGTAGCGGCCACATCCAGTCGCCGGTGATCTCGATCAATCGAGTACCGGGCTGTTCGAGCCAGTCGGCGATCCGTTCAGCCTCCTCGATGCCGGCTGCCGGCAGCGGGTCGGGCGGCTTCGGCACGGTTTCGGCCGTGGCTCGCACGGCGCGCGCGACCGCCTGCGGCACTTCCCGAGGTGTTGCGAGTGCAGCACCGGCCAGCCGGCCGTAGCGAACGACATGTATCTCCCAGTCCACGTCCACCCTTCGGGCGGCCACGATCTCGGCGCAGCTTGCGAGGCTCCGGATGCGGTGGAACCTTGCGGCAGTGCGGGTCAGGGTCTCCAGTCGCCTGCGGATGATGGCAGCTTCCTCGAACCGTTGTTGGCTGATCAGCCGGGCCAACCTGGCCTGCGCACCTAGCACCGCAGGGCGAGCGTCGAGCGACAGGGCGGCGCGTACCCCTTCGACGATCTCGCGATACCCATCCCGGGAGATAGTGCCGTCGCACGGCGCCGCACATCGACCCATGCCGGCCAGTGCGCAGGCGGAGATCGCTCTAGTCGTGCTCAACCGTGGATTGCACTGACGGATCGGGAAGCCGTCGTAGATGGCGAGCGCCACATCTTCAGCGGACTGGCGGCGCGCGAACGGCCCGAAGTACGTGGCGTTGTCGTCACGGACGTGCCGGACGACGGACAACCGTGGGAAGGGTTCCTCGGTGATCTTGATCCACTGGGTGCGTTCCGGGAACTTCGACCGACGGTTGTAACGCGGGGCGTGACTGCCGATCAGCCGCAGCTCGGTTACCTCAGCCTGCAACTGGGTGACACACGGTATGGCCTCAACTCCGGTCGCCAGCCGGACCATCTCGTCGATCCTGGGCCGCTTCTCGGCGGCCGTGAAATAGTTGCGGACCCGAGCCCTGATGTTCTTGGACTTTCCGACGTAGAGGATGTGACGCTGGTTCTCGTACTCGGCAACGAACAGATAGACCCCCGGCGAGTCCGGCAGGCCGGCGGCCCATGTGCGTTTGGCGCGCCGCTGCGGTGAGACACGGCGGGCGAACTCGCCCAGATCCTCGAGGGTGTGCACGCCGAGATTGCCGACCCGCTCGATCAAACCGTGGAGCACCTCGACGGTTGCCTGGGCGTCGGTCAGCGCACGATGGTTCGGCGTAACGGTGGTATGAAAGTGCCGAGCCAGTGTCGCCAGCCGGCAGTTAGGCACCTCGTCCCGCAACAGGATCTGCCGGGCCAGAGCCGCTGTGTCGATCACCGGCCAGCGAGGATACGCGTACTCACACGCCTCGCAGGCGCGGCGTAGGAAGCTGACGTCGAACGGCGCGTTGTGCGCGACAATCACAGTGCCGTGGGCGAAGGCGAGGAATGCTGGCAGCACCTGGCGGAGGGCAGGCGCGTCGGCCACCATCTGGTTGGTGATGCCGGTCAGCACCGCAATCAGCGGCGGAATGTGGGCCTTCGGATTGACCAGAGTCTGAAACTCGCCCAGCACCTCACCACCGCGTACTTTGACGGCTCCGACCTCGGTGATCATGTCCGTCTCAGCGCCGCCGGTGGTCTCAAGATCGACGACGCAGAACGTCACTTCGGACAGATGCGTCCCAAGATCATCAAATGAGGCCTGCACCGCCATGATCGCGACACTAGAGATCGGCTCCGACAGTGGCGGCCGACTCGCCGTTGCGCAGCCGGCCGTTCTCGGTACTGGTCAGAAGCCCATGATCACGTTTGTTACCCACGCTCTGGATCGGTTGCAATCCATGCAGGCTGCACGCAGGTTATGTGAGCGAGGTTGCCGACCGGGCGCTAGCAGCTGGGGGCTTTGAAGTTCTTCGTTGCCTTCTTGAACGCGTTGATGTTCTTGGGCGCGGCACGGTACTGCTTCAGCCAGGTTGCTTGTGCCTCCGATGGGGTGCCTGCCCGGTGCAGCGCGTTGCGCTGCATGAACTTTTGGTGAGCCTTCCAGTCCTTCATGCCGGCAGCTGTCGCTTCCAGCACCGGTTGCTGATCCGTGCTCCGCTCGTTGCACTTCTTGAGGGAGGCAGCTACTGCACTGGCTGCCCCCTCCACCTTGCCGCACGAGCCCTCGAGATCGGCATAGGTCGACAGGGCGTCGTTATAGCGATCAAGATCACCCGGGCCTTTCAGCCTGGTTTTCTTAAACCGTGCCTTCATCTCCTCGGTGGTGGCCTTGCCGGAGAGGTAGTCCTTCTGGGCCTGAACGTGTTCCGCCCAGTGCAGGACGCCGGTTTCGCCTTCTTTCAGCACGGCATCCGCGGCCCTGACCCGCTCCTTACATGCTGCGAGGGCTTTCCCTGCGGCGGCGTTTGCGGTGGCAGACGGTGTAGCGGACGGCGATGGACTCGATTCTGCAGTAGTTGGAGTTTGCGACTCCACTGTCGTTGCGCTGGTCTCCGCCTGCGGACCAGCCGTTGTTGTATCGGGCCGTAACTTCCATGCTGCAAATGAAACGCCAACTAGGAGTGCTGCAGCCACCACCACCAGCGGAATGATCACGCGTACTGGCCGGACTTTCGCCCGTCGTGCTTGTACCACATTTCCCCCAAGAGACTCCCCAGGCCCCTAACTTACTTCAAGATGCTAAGTGGAGCGAATTGCCAAATGGCGTGCGAGACAGTCAGCGGCGGCACAGAATCTCGCCATGAAGCACGGCGAACCAGGCGTCTGAGAGCTTGCCCCAGCGGCGCCAGCCGTCCGCCAGTTGAGCCAGTTCTATCCGATCGGAGAGTCCTTGCTCAACGGCCTGCTGAGCGAAATCGGAGTGGCTCAGCCGCTCGGCCCACGTATCGGACCACCACGCAGTATCCGCGGGCCTGGCGAAACACCAGGCGCTGGCCGAGGAGTCGACATCGCTGAAGCCAGCGGCATGCGCCCAGCCAAGCAGCCGGCGTCCCGCATCGGGTTCGCCCCCGTTTGAGCGGGCCACTTGCTCGTACAGCTGGAGCCATCGGGTGAGCGCGGCACTCGGTGGGTGCCATGTCATAGCCGAATAGTCGGCGTCGCGTACGGCCACCAGACCGCCCGGCACGCAGACTCGTCGCATCTCCCGAAGGACCATGACCGGATGTGCGAGGTGTTGCATCAGCTGGTGGGCATGTACGACGTCGAAAGAGGCGTCCGCGAAACCCAGTCGGTAGGCGTCTCCGACCAAGAGCCGGAGATTCCTCGTGCCTCGCGCACCAGCCAGTGCCTGCGTCGCGGCGACAGCGGCCGGCGCGGAGTCAACACCGACGACCCAGCCCTCAGACAGCCGTCTGGCGAGATCGAGCGTGATCGTCCCAGGGCCGATGCCGACGTCCAGCAGCCGGTCAGCAATGTTCAGTCGTGGTAGCAGATACGCCGCGGAGTTCTCAGCAGTTCGCCAGCGGTGCGATCGAAGCACCGAGTCGTGATGTCCATGCGAGTAAACCTCCCGCGACGATTCCGGCACCAAGAAAGTGTCAGTGCCCTGCGAAATGGTGGTAGCACCGGGTCGGCTTCGGAAGGAATGAGCATGGGCGTACTGCACGTGGATTGCGAGACCTGCATCGCCAGGGGGAGTGCCTGTAGCGACTGTGTCGTCACCGTGCTCCTCGGTACCTCTGGCGGCGTGGTGGATCTCCACCCAGACGAGCAGGCGGCGCTGAAGGCGCTGGCCGGCTCTGGATTGGTGCCGCCGCTCAGGCTGATTCCGGGCACCCGGAAGGTTCGAGACGTGCAGGCGCCGCTGGATTGGCGGGACTACGCGTGATGACTTGTTGACCAAATATCGGCGATCCTGATTGCCAGTGACCAAATCGTGACCTAATGTGTCACTCACTGTGCGGTGACCACAGACGACATCACTGTCATCCACTGCGCAGTAGGCACGTCCATGTCAGCTCTCAGCTGTGCTCAGGTCTGGGGAGGGTTGAGCCAGCACCAGCAAGAGCTGCGCGCAGGAGTCGGGGAATACTGTGAATTTCGCTGCGCGCGTGACGTCACGCGCACTTGAAGCTGGCCGCGCCACATCGATCCTTCGAAGCGTACGAATCACGGCGCTCGGGCTCACTTCCGTGGCATTGACCGCGTTGTTCGTCTTCCCAGCGAGCTTGCCGGCTGCGGCCGATCCACCGCTGACCGTGGCCGAGGCGAGAGCGCTGATCGCACAGCTGCAGACTGATGCGGCTGCCATCGACCAGCAATACGCCGGTGTCAAAGAGCAAATCAAGCAGGGCCGCGCCCAGCTGAAGCTGAAGCAGGCTGACGTCCAGGTGCAGACCGACAAGGTCGCACGGATGAAGCTTCAGGTGGGTCAAGTCGCCCTTGCGCAATTCCAGAACCGAAGCCTCGACACCGCCGCACAGCTCTTCGTCACTCCCGACACCGAGCGATTCCTCAGCCAGATTTCGACTGTGGAGAAGGTCACCGAGAATCAGAACTCGGCGCTTCAGGACTACCAGCAGGCCCAGGCGAACCTCGCCGCCCTTGAGTATTCGGCGGAAACTGATCTTGAGGCGCTCGCCGAGAAACAGAAGCAGCTCAAGACGCTCACCGACGCCTCGGACAAGAAACTCGACCAGGCCAAGAGGGTGCTGGCCAAGCTCACCGCCGATAAGCGGAGTCAGCTCGCCGCTGCCGAGAAGAGGGCGACGGCCCGCGCCAACGCTACGGCGTCACGAAACGCCGCGCGCGGCCCAATCAGCGGTAGCGGCAAGGGCGCCAAGGCGCTCGCGTACGCAAGAGCTCAACTCGGGGAACCGTACGTGCGCAATGGTGCCGGGCCCGATGGCTGGGACTGCTCGGGGCTGACAATGAGGGCCTGGGGCTCTGTCGGGGTTAGCCTGCCGCACTCGGCTGGTCAGCAGTACAACCGCGGCCGGTCGGTGGCGAAGTCCGATCTCCAATTGGGCGATCTGGTGTTCTTCTACAACGACATCAGCCACGTGGGGCTCTATGCCGGCAATGGACGGGTCATCCACGCGCCTCGGCCCGGCAAGTCTGTTGAGTACATCAAGATGTCTTATATGACCTACGCCGGGGCTCGACGGCCTGGCTGAGTTTTCGAGCTGCCTTACCCTCGCAGCTGCGTCCCCCCGCATACGCTGCCTCTGTGTTAGCGCCACGCCGTCACCACCGCACTCTGCGGCGCCTGATGGTGGCGGCGCTGACGCTGGCGCTGCTCGGCTGCTCTGCCTCCGCAGTCGAGCCCACCCCGCCGTCGCCCTCGACGGGATCGGTGGCGCCCGCCATATCGCGGCTCAACAAAGTCAGAGCGACTGTTGATGCTCTGATCAAAGCCGCTCGTGCTGGCGATCGCGCCGGTTTCGATCGACTGATCAGTGATCGCGACCCCAGCTTTCCCGACCGTGCCCGGATGCTCTACGAGAACCTCAGCACATTGCCATTGACCAGGCTGCAGATGCGTGTGGAACCAACCGAGTTCGGGCTTTCCGAAGCTCGTCAACAGCTCCTTGGTCCGAACGCGTGGCTTCAGCGTGCGGTAGTCACCTGGCGACTCCCCGGGGATGGTGCCGAAGTGGAGCACCTGGTCTCGCTGACCTTCCTTGAGGTCGGCGGAGAGGTCAAAGTCGCCGGCGCGATCGATGAACCACCGAGCAAGGTTGTTACGCAGAAGCCAAGCTGGTGGCTCGGTCCCTTGACGGGCCGCGAGTATGGCGAAGTCACGGTCTTAGCCGGATCGGGCCAGTCAGTCGATGGCTGGGCTCTGCACGCCCAAGCCGCACTCGCAGACGTGCGACAGGAGCTGCCGGACGGTCTAGGCGCATCCTGGAACGGCCGGGTCGTCCTTGAAGTGCCCGCAAGTCAGCGCGATTTTGGGTCAGTGCTGGGCAAGCCCGCCGGCAGTTACGCCTCCATTGCCGCTGTGACACATCATGCCGGGACGGAGGGCGGCGCGATCCGCATCGTCGTCAACCCCAAGGCGGCACAGCTCAGCTCGAGCGCTCTGCAGGCTGTGCTGGAGCACGAGATGGTCCATGTCGCGACGCGCTCACCAGATTCGTCGGCGCCGATGTGGGCGGAGGAAGGTCTCGCTGAATGGGCTTCGCTGCAGGGCCAGCCCGGCGAGCGAAGTGAAGGCACCGATGAAGTGATGGCACGCGTACGCAGTGACGGTGCCCCGCGATCCTTCCCCGCTGACCGGCGATTCCAGGTAGGCGCCAGCAGTCTCCAACTGGCCTACGCTGAAGCCTGGCTCGCGTGCCGCTATATTGCCGACCAGTATTCCGAAGCCCAGCTGGGCAGGTTTTATGCGGAACTGTCCCGCGGACGCACTCTGGACGAGGCGAGCCGGTCCACCCTCCAGGTCAGCGAGGTCGCCCTTACAGAGGGCTGGCGGGACTATCTTGTCCGCTTGGCGCGGTACTAGCCGTGCCATCGACCTTGATCATTACCAATGACTTCCCACCGCGGGTGGGCGGCATCGAGTCCTTCGTCAGCGATATCTGCGCTCTGCTGGACCACGACGTCGTGGTGTACGCGTCAGGCACAGATAGCGCCGTAGTTTCCGACCCCGAGCGCCCTTATCCGGTCGTCCGCGACGGGCCGCCGCTGTTGCCGACACCACGGGTAGCGGGCCGGGCAGCCAGCCTGCTCCGTGAGTTTGGGGCGACGCGGGTGATCTTCGGTGCCGCGGCTCCGCTCGGTCTGCTGGCTCCATTGTTGCGCCGTGCCGGGGCTCGCCAGATTGTGGGATTCACTCACGGCCACGAGACCTGGTGGTCCCGGGTGCCCGTCGCGCGTCGGTTGCTCCGCAGGATCGGCGACAGCTGCGATCACCTCACCACCATCTCCGGATATACCGAACGACGCATCGCCAGCGCGTTGAGTCCAAGCGCTCGCAGGCGATTACTCAGGCTTGCCCCGCCGGTCGACACCGCACGCTTCCGACCCCCGGAGAAA
>JBKPTR010000158.1:0-8386 GCA_046735615.1 Actinomycetota bacterium | reverse complement strand
TTTGCCGCGAGTATGCAGCACAATTCGCCCATCTAAATTTGGGTGCGGTGGAAGTTCAGGTGGGAGCGGCTCGGCGTGGGGCCACGCTGGCCTTGATAGTGGGAGCCGTACTGAGCCGACCCGTACGGATGCTCCGCCGCGGTGGTCAGTCGGAAGAAGCACAGCTGGCCGATCTTCATCCCCGGCCACAGCTTGATCGGCAGCGTGGCGACGTTGGACAGCTCGAGCGTGACGTGACCCGAGAATCCGGGATCGATGAAGCCCGCCGTGGCATGGGTGAGCAACCCCAGCCGACCCAATGATGACTTGCCTTCCACGCGGGCGGCGATGTCGTCCGGAAGCGTCACCACCTCATAGATGGAGCCCAGCGCAAATTCGCCCGGATGCAAGATGAACGGTTCATCGCCCACAGGTTCGACAGCTCGGGTCAGTTCCGACTGATCTGCCGACGGATCGATATGGGGATATCGGTGGTTCTCGAAGACGCGAAAATACCGATCAAGGCGGACATCGATGCTGGATGGCTGCACCATGTCGACGGCGTAGGGTTCGAGTCCGATGCGGCCTGCATCGACCTCGGCCTTGATGTCGCGGTCGGAGAGCAACATGCCGGGACGATATCGCGAGGAACCGTTAGCTGCTGCGCGTGATCTCGATCCAGTGATCACCGATGGAGACAATCGCACCATCGCCCACCCGGACCATCTCACCGGCCCGGCAGCGCGCCGACATTCCGTTGGTCGTGGACACGGTCGATCCATTCGTGGATCCGCGGTCGACTACGTACACGCCACCGGCGTCTACACCGACCGCGAGATGAGACTTGGAGACGGTCCGCGACTCGTCGGCGATCTTGATCAGTTGGGCATCCTCCTCACCCGCCTTCGGTTGCGGGTTGCGGCCCAGCAGTACGAGACCCTCGAGTGCGATCCGCCTCCCGTCGTCCAGCAGGATCGACCAATCCTGCACATAGGGAGAACTGGGCGCTACGGCGGTCTGATTCGAAAAATCACCAGCCGACGTTGCGTACTCGGGCATGTCGTCGCGCGGCGGTGATACAGGGGAGCGGGAACCCTGCGCCGTCTGCGGCCCTGGACCCGCCTGCTGACCAGGTGAAGAGAGTTCGCCCCCAGAAGGCTGCGAGCTTGGCGATGACCGGTAGGGCGACGAGGTGTACGGTGCGCCGGGGTGGGGCGTCGCGTAGGCGTTGCCTCCATACGCCGAGGCAGACCCGCCAGGTGGCACAGCGGTGGCGTAGGGAGCCCCAGAGTTGGCCGGCGCCATTCCCGGCGGCGGAGTCAGCGGACCCGGCGACACAGCGCTGCTGGCAGCGCCGTATCCCTCGCCCGGTGCAGAGCTCTGCGGTGACGCCGCGCGAACGCTACTTGGTTGCGGCTGCGACATATTGCCGACCTGTGCCGGTGGACCCTGCGCCGCGGCAACGGCCGCCCGGGCCGGCTGCACGGGTGGTGCCAGGAAGCGCTCCTTGATCATCACCGATGTGACGGCGAGATCATGCCAGCCCTGGTTGCGTGGATGCCTCAGCATCATGATCAACATGATCAAGAGGCCGATTCCGGTGATGTACAGCGCCCAAAAAACCAAGGCCCGAATAAAGACCCGACCCGGGCCGATCGGCCGGCCGTCGAGGAAGCCGACCAGCTGCAGCTTCATCGCCCGCAGACCCGGGCTGGCCGCCCGAACGGCGAGGGTGTACCAGATCAGAACGAGCCAACCGATCGTGATGACCGCACCGATCACTCCAAGTGTCAGGCGGAGCGCGCCCGTCGTGGTCGGAAGCAGGAGGATCAGCGCAATGCTGACGACGACCGGGACCGACACGTTGATGAGATACGCCACGAAACGCTTGCCGAGCGGACCGACCTCTACTCCGGGAGGTAGGCCTGTCTCGCGATTGGGGCGACCCTGTGCGGGCGATTCCATGAAACAGCTCCTCGTCGTTGGTGACTCGCAGATGAGACGCTACTGCGGAAAGTCAATCAATACAGACACTCCATCACCGAGCTCCACGACACTGCCCAATGGCACGGTCACCGGCTCGCCCGGAGGGAGCTGCTGACGATCCACGGCTCCCGGACGAACCAGGACGGTCCCGTTCGTGGAGTTCAGGTCGGTAACAACAATCTGCCAGTCTTCCGTAGCCACCTCGACGTGTGTCCGGCTGATGTCGTGGTTCGGGCTGGAGACGGTCATGAGCCGCCGTGCCCGGCTGTCCGACCGATCACCCGAGGGCGCCCGGCCGATCAGGACCGGCCGATCCAGCTCGGCGGTGGAGCCGTCCGACGCGCGTAGCACAGCGAGCACCGGGCCTGGGACAAACTGCGGTGGCTGGCTCCTTAGAGGGCTTCCACATACCCGACAGCTGATGGAGCTCGGAGGGTTCGCGTGTCCCTGCCGGCACAGTACAGCCAGGATCGCCGAATCCTGGATGCTGTCCGTCGGCGAGGGTCCGGACGTAGGTCCGGCGAGGGCATCGGACACCGGATGCGGCGAGACGGGAACCCGTGGCTGTTGCGCCGTCGCCATCTCAGGCTGAGAATCCAACTCAGGCTCGTCAAACGGCGAAGTCATCAGCTCAGTGTCGGCGCTCTGGAGAGCTGCAATCTCCTCGGCTGACAGTTCAGCTGTGTTGTCGGTCGGTGTAGCCGGGGCTGCCGGTCCAGGGGCAGGCGGCTGCGACGGCTCTGGGGAAAGAACTGCGATCACCTCCGGCAGCGGCTCGGTCGACAACGCAGGCCCCGGTGCATCGCTCAGCACCGGCTGTCCCTGAGGAGAGCTGACCTGTGCCCGCTCTGACGCATCGAGGACCACAGATGAGGCGCGTACGGCGCCGACGACCAAAGGCAGCTCGAGCAGGGTGGCGTCTCCATCGTGTGGCGTGTCCACTCGGATGTGGGAGACACCGGCAAGGCCGACCTCACTCCAGGTCTGGATGCCTTCGCCGTCTGCTACCACCTTCCCGGTGGCGAGATCGATGACGGAGATGTGCCCGCGTACCAGCGAACGCATGCCATCTGGGGTCCAGAAAAAGGCACCGAAGCTAGGCAGTGCTTCAATCTTGAAGCTTGCGAGCCTGGCAGCGAGGTCCGTAATCGAGCCGGACGCCACCACCTGGTCCCACAGCGTGTTGATCAAGGGAGCCCACTCATGAGTGGGTGGCTCGAGCAGCACCAGAGAAGTCGGCCCGGACAGCACTACCCAGTCCCCAGGGGTGTACGTCGCGCGCCATCGTCCTAGCACCGCGGCCATAGATTCTCGGCCTCCTCCCCCCAGGCATCCATGGTCTAGGCTCCCGCGACATTCTCCCTTGGTATGAGATGGAGGGAAAGTCAGGGGACTCCTCTAACCAATTCCCCTGGTCAGAGGCAGGACGAAGGACTGCTCGGAGCGTCTGCGGGGCCGTATAGTTTATCTCGTGCTCGCCGACACTCACACGTGGGTTATCGCGACGAGGCCTCATGCGACGACTCGGCGTACGACGATCGCTGACGTCGCGCGGGAAGCAGGCGTCAACAAAGGGACGGTCTCCCGTGCGCTGCGCGGCATCTCCGGCGTAGGCCCAGCAACCAGGGAACGCATCATCGAGACAGCCGACCGGCTCGATTTCTCGGCATCGCACCTGGCGACAGCACTCGCCAGTGGTCAGTCCAGGACGATCGGCATTGTTCTTCCCACGCTGCGCTCGTGGTACTTCAGCGAGTTCGCATCCGGTGCAAGCGAGATCCTCAGTCCAGCCGGTTTCCGGGTCGAGCTCATCAACCTAGATGTGGACTCCGACTTCTTGGAGGTGGATTCTCCCCAGTTCCGCAAGCTGTTCCGCGAGCTTGGTGCCGGGCGAGGCCGCGACGCTCTCCTCTTCGCTGGCACCATCTCGGTGGAACGGAACGAAGAAACCGCCGAATCAGCTCGAGTACCCGTCAGCGCCTCGGGCTCACCGCTGACCAGTGTGCCGGGGATCTTCGTCGATAACCGGGCTGGCGGTCGGTTGATCGCCGAGCATCTGCTCTCGCTAGGTCATCGCAATATTGCAATCCTTGACGGACGAATGTCAGGCAAGCGGGACTATCACGTCTGGGACCAGCGGACCGACGGGCTCAGAGACACGGTGCGAGAAGCCGGGTTCGACATCGACACCCGCGATGTCGTGCAGCCCGGCGATTGCCACGCTGAAGACGGTGAGCGTGCGATGAAGCAACTACTCGCAAGCGGCCGGACACTCCCAACAGCGATTTTCTGTCACTCCGACGAACTGGCATTCGGGGCAATGGCAGCGCTCCGCGCCGCCGGAATCCGCTGCCCCGACGATGTATCAATTGCGGCCTTCGATGATCATCCAATGTCACGCTGGTGGGGCTTGACCACCGTGAGCCAGCATGCCCACGAGCAAGGCGTACGGGCCGCGCACGCGATGATCAAAGCGGTGTCCGGAAATGGGCACGATGCAGACGGTTTGAGGCAGGAACAGGATGTACTGCGGGTCGAGTTGGTGGTGCGTGGCACAACCGGCCCCGTCCCGGAGCGCAGCTAGCCGAGCTCAGACCGCTGCGGCGCGTACGGACAATACGTCCGGCAGATGCGCTGCAATCTGACGCCAAGTGACGCCGTCGTCGGTGCTCACAAAGACCGATCCGTCGCGCGCGCCGACGTAGACGCCCACGTCCTCGGCGTTGTCAGCGGTCATGGCATCGCGCAGCACAGCCGCGTAGAAGTGATGCGGTAGTCCGGACTCCGACGGCGTCCAGCTCTCACCAGCGTCATCTGAGCGCCAAACGCGCGCCATCCCCTCCGGTGGGAAGCGGTTGATGTCCGCAGACAGCGGAAAAACGAAGACAGTCTGCGGCTTGCGCGGATGAACCACGATCGGGAATCCGAAATCACTAGGGAGGCCGTCGGCGATCGAGGCCCACTGGTCGCCGCCGTTGTCGGAGCGATACACCCCGCCATGGTTCTGAGCGAACATCCGGTTGGGCGCGTCAGGATGCGCAGCGATCTTGTGCACGCACTGCCCAAACTCGGGCAATGGATCGGGTGCGAAGCTCACCCTGATGCCAGCGTTCGCGGGGTTCCAGGTCTCCCCACGGTCATATGTCCGGTAGACCCCGCCAGTCGACATCGCCACTGTCACATGGGCCGGATCGGACGGATCAGACAGCACCGAATGGATCGCCTGTCCGCCGCCGCCCGGTTGCCACATCTCGCGATGCGGGTGATCCCACAGCGACCGGATGAGGCTGAACGATTCACCGCGATCTGTGGAGCGAAACAATGCGGACGGCTCCGTGCCGGCGTAGATCACATCTGGATCGTTGGGACTGCCCGGTTGGATTTGCCAGACTCGCTCGACGCTGCTGCCGAGCTCTTCGGGGAACCGCACGGCGGCGCCTTGAGTCTCAGTCCAGGTAAGTCCGCGGTCGTCTGAGTAGTAGACGCCGGGACCCCAGTGTTCGCTCGTGCCACTCACGAAAAGCCTGGGTTCGGATTCTCTGGTATCGATGCCGGTGCCGTAAATGGACTCCATGAGGAACTGCGGCTCCGACCATTTCCAGTCCTGTCGCTCTTCGTCGGAGCGACCGACCCACAAGCCTTTCTTGGTGCCAACCAGAACTACTGCTTCAGTCATCGCCGCCTCCCCCGACGTCTAATCCCCTCATGCTCATGGTCTATGTTGACTCGCCAACTGCGTCAACTTCGTCGGGTGGGTCGTCCCCGGGCCTTGGGCTACCACATTCGCAGCCAGGCGGTTGCGTCGCTGGGTAGCTGGCCGTCGACAAGCTCGACACTGCTGAGTAGCACGTCGCCATCCCGAAGGGCGATGGGCTGGGTGCCGAAATTTGTCACACATCCAATGCCGCCGGAGCGCTCGAAGTGCAGCACCGACGGCTCGGAGTCGACCCAGTTCACATCCTGGCCAACGAACAAATCACCGCGGAGCGCGAGCGCCCGCTGGTAAAGGTTGAGCGTCGAATCCAGGTTGTGTTCCTGGACGCTCACCGCGTAGCCGCCCAACCACTCTGGCTGCGGCAGGTGCGCATCCCCGGGGCCGAATCCGTACGAAGGCCCGTCCGGTGTCCACGGCAGCGGCACCCGGCATCCGTCGCGGCCCTTCTCGGTGGTCGAGCGCCTCGCAATCGGGTCCTCCAGAACCTCCCGCGACAGCTCTGCCACCTCGTGGAGTCCCAGCTCATCACCCTGATAGATGTACGTCGAACCCGGCAGTGCGAGCAAGATCATGATCGCCGCTCGTGCTCGCCGCTCGCCGAGCTCGCGGTCCAGCCTCGGCCTGGCACCATCGGTCAGCAGCCACGATCTAGCGACCTGTTGTGCTGGCCGCTCGTCCTCCAGTGGCAGCCCGTAGCGCGTTGCCACCCGTGGTGTGTCGTGGCAACCGAGCAGCCAGCTGGTCGTCGAGCTGCTGTTGATCATGTCGGCCAGCCCTGCGTTGATCACTGAGCGATAATCCTCTGGCCGCCAAGCGGCATCCTGCATCGCGAAGTTGAACGCATGCCCGAGACTGTCCGGGGACGCGTACCGCGCTCGCCGCGTCGGGTGCACGGCGGCCTCCGCAACCGCATATCGGGGCGGATCGTAGGAGTTGAAGATCCGCCGCCACTCCGCGTAGATCTCGTGAACGTCGTCGCGATCCCAGAGCGGGTGCGAGCCGTCCAGTCGCACGATGTCGGCGATCTCACCCCAGGGTGGGTACGGCTCCGACATGTCCTTTCGCAGGCCGTGAGCGACATCGATCCGGAATCCGTCGACTCCACGATCCGCCCAGAAGCGTACGGTGTGACGGAAGTCCGCCCGTACTTCCGCGTTCTCCCAGTTGAGATCCGGCTGCTCCGCCGCGAAGCAGTGGAAGTACCACTGGCCGTCACCAGCCGGTGCCCAAGCCGAGCCGCCGAAAAGCGATTCCCAGTCGTTGGGCGGCTGCTTCCCGCCCAGGCCGAGGCCGTCGCGGAAGAGATAACGATCACGTTCTGGCGCACCACGGCCCGCGGCGAGGGCCTGCACAAACCACGTATGCCGATTGGAGGTGTGATTAGGCACGATGTCGACGATCACCTTGATGCCAGCGGCATGGAGCGCCGCGACCATCGCATCGAAGTCGTCCAAGGTGCCGAGCCTCGGGTCGACATCGCGGTGATCATCAACGTCATAGCCGCCATCGGCCAGCGCGGAGGGATAGAACGGGGTCAGCCACACGGCGTCGACACCCAGTGAATGCAGGTAGGGGACGCGGGAGGTGATGCCAGGCAAATCTCCGATCCCATCGCCGTTGTTGTCGGCGAAGCTCCGTGGGTAGATCTGGTAGACCACCGCTGTACGCCACAAGTTGGTGGTGGCCTCCGTTGCGGCTCGATGATCTTGGTCGACTGCGCTCGTCACTCGACGAGTGTGCCGCGATTTGCGTCGTCTTGGGCGCGTTTCGCGACACAAAGCTGGGAGCGTCGGAAATCGCGCGCCGCCGCACGGAGCCAGGCTGGCGCGCCGCTGGCATGGACGAGCGAGTGAGCGGACAGGTTCTTCGTCTGCGAACGAGTGAGGAAGGCAGCGGCGACCAAGCGCCAGACTCAGCGAGCGGAGCGAGCATTGTGCACGGAGCGAGCGGAGGCGTTCTTTCCTCTGCGAGCGACGACGACGGCGGCGGGTCCAAAGCGCGATGCGCGAGCAGCTCATTAATAAGCTGCGAGCGTCGGCAATCTCGCGCCGCCCGAGGTTGTGCCTCAATCGGGCATGCGCGAAGATCAGATGAACTGACCAAAGTCTTTGAGAGCTACCCGAGGAGGCACCCATGAGCGAATCCGCCACCGTCAACGTTGCCGAGGAGCCCGTCGACGAGCTTGCGGGATATAAGCTCACCGGTCGAGTGGCGCTGGTCACCGGTGGTACTCGGGGAATCGGCGCCGCCATATCGGAGAAGCTCGCCGCGCACGGCGCGACGATTGCGGCGGGCTTCAGCGGAAACGTGGAACGTGCGGATCAGTTCGCACAAGAATTCGCGGCCCGATTTTCGACACCGGTCAGCACCCACCGCGGCAACGTCGCCTCTCCCGATGACTGCCGCCGAGTGGTGAATGAAGTTCTGGAGCAACACGGCCGGCTCGACATCCTGATCAACAACGCTGGCATCACGATCGACAAGACCATCCTCAAGTTGACCGATGATGACTGGCACAAGGTCCTGGATGTCAACCTTTCAGGCGCCTTCTTCCTGTCACAAGCCGTGCTCGGGCACATGGTCGAGCGCGGCAGCGGTCGGATCATCAATGTCAGCTCGATCATCGGCGAAATCGGCAATATCGGTCAGGCCAACTACGCGGCCTCCAAATCGGGCCTCTTCGGGCTGACCAAGACCTTCGCTCGC
>JBKPTR010000157.1:0-5918 GCA_046735615.1 Actinomycetota bacterium | reverse complement strand
AGAGGGTGTGGTGCACTACTGCGTCGCCAACATCCCCGGCGCCGTCGCACGCACCTCGACCCTCGCGCTCACCAGTGCCACCCTGCCGTACTTGGTTCGCGTCGCGACGCACGGGGTGGCTGGCGCGGCAGCGCGTGATCCAGTTCTGGCCAAGGGGCTGACCACGCTCGGCGGCAAGCTGGTCTCCCGGCCGGTGGCCGAGGCCCACGGCCTGCCCTATCAGGACCCGGCCACCCTCCTGCCATCGAGCCCGGCCGCCGAGGCCGCGTAGGTAATTCTGTCGCACCCTGCGTCAGGTGCGGAGGGCGACGACGGTCGAGCTGCGCCACCAACTCACTGACGTCGCCTCGCTAGGAGTCTCCCGACGGCGATCCGAGATTCGGCGGCACGTCCGGGCACAAGATGACACGTCCGGACTCGGATGAGGGGATGCCCGAGACGGTGTGCAGGTGTGGTGGCGGTAAAGTGGAAAGCTACGGTGGACCGGGCGAGGATTCTCAATAGCCACATCCATCAACGACAGAGCGAAACGATGCGGCCGCGTCCACGACTCGTGGGCGCGGCCGACTCGTATGAGGAGGCGTGATGGTCAGAGGTCTGCTGCTGTGGGCCGCCGGCAATCCCCGGCTGGAGCGGACGATCACCGAAAACTCGATCTTGAGCAAGGCGACGCACCGCTTCATTGCAGGCGAGCGGCTCGATGAGGCGCTGGAGGCGGCTGCGCAGCTGAACGCTCACGGGATCGGAGGAATTCTCGACCTGCTCGGTGAGGGGGTCACGGATTTGGCGGGCGCCACCAAGGCCGTCGAGCAGTACGTCGAGGCGGCTGAGGCGATCGCCGATCGTGGCTTGGACGCGACGATCTCAATCAAACTGTCCCAGCTTGCGCAGACCGTGGACCGGGATGCCTGTGTGGTGAATCTGGGTCGGATCCTGGACCGGGCGCAAGAGGTTGGTGTGCCGGTTGAGATCGACATGGAGGACAGCAGCCTGGTCTCGGACACGTTGGCGCACTTCCGGGAAGCGGCGGCCCGGCATCCGCAGGTTCGCGTAGCCATACAGGCAATGCTGCGTCGGACACCGCTCGATCTTGAGGGGTTGGCCTCGCTTAAGCCGCGGGTCCGACTAGTCAAAGGTGCGTACGCCGAGCCGGTCGAGCTAGCGGAGCAGGGCAAGAAGGACGTTACGGCGCAGTTCAAGTTCCTGACCGACTGGCTATTCGAGTACGGCGGCGATCCCGCTTTCGGCACTCATGACGACGAGCTGATCGCCTATGCGGTGGCGGCCGCGACGAGGCTGGGCAAGGGGCCGCGCGACTACGAGATCCAGATGCTGTACGGCATCCGACGCAACCTCCAGGAGCAGCTGGCGCGTGACGGTCACCGGGTCCGGGTGTATATCCCCTTCGGTTCGGCCTGGTACCCGTACTTCATGAGGCGGTTGGCGGAGCGCCCCGCCAACCTCCGGTTCTTCCTGCGCGCCTTTGCCGGCCACTGACTAGTCAGACACGGAGGACCGGATCGACACGTTTGCGGCATCACCCGGTTCCGGCTCAGCAAAACCAGCCGGTGCGCCGCTTCGCGCCCGGCAGCGCCGGCGACCCCATATCCCGGTGTCCTTCCTGCAGTCGCTCGTCAACGCGTCGGATCCAACCGACGTCGCTCATCCCACAACTGAACCTAAGGAGAGTCATGGATGCCATCACAAAGGTGCCTGAACCGTTTAACGAGCTCGTTCACGACTATGCGCCAGGCAGCCCCGAACGGCTGGAACTACAGGACCGGCTGAAGGAGGTTGCCGCGGACGACGTGGAGCTCACCATGGCCATTGGTGGAGAGCGCAGACTCGGCGGCGGTGTCCCGATCAGCGTCGTCCAGCCGCACCGGAAGGACGCCAAGCTCGGCACGCTCCGCGATGCAACGGCGGACGATGTACGACAGGCCGTCGACGCCGCGCATGCCGCGGCGGCGGCATGGCAGCACCTGTCATTTGACGAGCGCGCCGCCATCTTTCTCAAAGCCGCCGACCTGCTGACGGGACCGTGGCGAGCAACGCTCAATGCCGCGACAATGCTTGGTCAGAGCAAGACGGCGTACCAGGCCGAAATCGACTCCGCCTGCGAAATGGCCGACTTTTGGCGATTCAATGTTGGCTTTGCTCGACAAATTTTGGAGGAGCAGCCATTGAGTGGCTCCGGTGTGTGGAACCGTCTTGACCATCGGCCATTAGAAGGCTTCGTGCTCGCCATCACACCGTTCAACTTCACCGCCATCGCGGGGAACCTGCCCACGGCGCCCGCACTCATGGGAAACACCGTCGTATGGAAGCCGGCTCCAACCCAACAGCTGGCGGCGCACTACACAATGCAGCTGCTCGAAGCGGCTGGCCTCCCGCCCGGAGTGATCAACATGGTAACCGGGCGCGGAGATGCGGTCAGTGAGGTTGCGTTGGTGGACCCCGCCCTGGCTGGCATCCATTTCACTGGCTCCACGAATGTGTTCGGACACCTGTGGGGCTCAGTAGCGGCGAATCTTCGGACCTACCGCGCATATCCCCGTCTGGTCGGCGAAACCGGCGGCAAGGATTTTGTTGTCGCCCATCCGTCGGCTGATATCGACGTTCTCCGGGTTGCCCTGGTCCGCGGCGCGTTCGAGTATCAGGGCCAGAAGTGCTCAGCCGCGTCACGCGCCTACGTTCCGCAGTCTCTATGGTCGAAGCTGCGTGATGATCTTGTCAGCGAGGTAGATAGCCTGCCGATCGGGGACGTTACGGACTTCACCAACTTCATGGGCGCCGTGATCGACGACCGGTCATTCAAAAAGCTGAGTGACGTGATCGACCGCGTGCGCGGCGAGGAGGGTGTCGAGATCGTGGCCGGGGGCCAGGCCGACGACAGCGAGGGTTACTTCGTCCGGCCCACCGTGGTGCAGGCGGATGACCCCAACCACGAGGTCTTCACCACTGAGTATTTCGGACCCATCCTTGGGGTGTTCGTCTACGACGACGCCGACTACGACCGGGTGCTGCGCGAGTCAGCAGCTATTGGCCCCTACGGGTTGACGGGCTCTATCATTGCGCAGGATCGCACCGTGATCGTCGAAGCGATGGACGTATTGCGCTTTGCGGCGGGCAACTTCTACATCAACGACAAGCCGACGGGTGCTGTTGTGGGGCAGCAGCCCTTTGGTGGTGCACGGGCGAGCGGGACAAACGACAAGGCCGGCTCCATCCTCAACCTGCTCCGCTGGGTATCGCCTCGCACGATCAAGGAATCGTTCGTGCCGGCGACCGATTACCGCTATCCATACATGGGATGACCGTCACCGAATACGGCCCGGCGCTGACCTTGCGGGCATACAACAGTGTGTGGCAGCTACGCGGTGACGCGTGGAGCTCCCTCGCCGACATGACGAAGCGGCTGTTTGAAACCTCGCTGCCCGCGGACCAGAGCGACATGCTACGAAAGGAAGTTGCCTCCCTCCTTCAATTGCTGGACCCAATCGAGACCTACTGGGCTTATCCCGGCCGCGAGCAGCTGCACCGGATCCGCGAGATGTGCGAAGACGACGACTACGAAGCGGCGATGCGCACAACCGACACCGTCAGCCGACAACTCGTCAGGCACGAAAGGGTTGATCGGCCCGTGTTCGAGGTCCTCATCGTGGACGACATCTCCGCAGCCGAGGCGGAGGCCCTCCGCGAGGAGCTACACAGCCTGCGGCGGGTGGAGGATCCCTTCACTTACGAGCTCGTCATTGTTCCGAGCTTCGAGGACGCCCTCGTCGCGGTGCTACTGAATTCAGATCTGCAGGCGTGCGTCATACGGCCCGGCCTCGCGGATTCGTCCCCGCACCGCCTCGATGACCTGCGGCACTTCCTCGAGAGCAGCGGCGGCCTGGGCGATGAGACGCAGTCAGCCAGCGAACGGATGCTGCGACTCGGTGAGCGGATTGCTGACCGGCGTCCGGAGATGGATCTATATCTCGTCGCCCAGGTGTCCATCGAGCACATCGCGGGCAGGCTGACTCGACGGTTCCGGCGCATCTTCCACCGTCAGGACTCCCTTGAGCTACATCTGTCGATACTCGCCGGGGTAGGTGAGCGCTACGAGACACCATTTTTCACAGCTCTCCGAGGCTATAGCCGGCAACCGACGGGTGTCTTCCACGCGCTACCCATCTCCCGGGGCAAGTCGGTCGTCAATTCTCAGTGGAGCCGAGAGCTGACCAACTTCTACGGGCTCAACATGTTTCTAGCTGAGACCTCGGCAACCTCCGGTGGATTGGATTCCCTGTTGGACCCCACCGGCACAATCAAGAGAGCGCAAGACCTCGCGGCACGTGCCTTCGGAGCGCAACGGACCTTCTTTGTGACGAACGGCACCTCGACAGCGAACAAGATTGTCGTTCAGTCGATCGTGAGACCCGGCGACATCGTCCTGGTGGATCGAAACTGTCACAAATCGCACCACTACGGACTCATGCTCGCCGGTGCCCAAGTGTGCTACCTCGACGCCTACCCGCTCGACGCGTACTCGATGTATGGAGCAGTTCCGCTCGAGAGCATCAAGCACCGCTTGCTCGAATACCGGCAAGCAGGTCGGCTCCACCAGGTCAAGATGCTCTCCCTAACCAATTGCACGTTCGATGGCATCGTCTACGACGTCGAACGGGTCATGGAGGAGTGCCTTGCCATCAAGCCGGACCTCGTCTTCCTCTGGGACGAGGCCTGGTTCGCGTTTGCCGGCTTCCACCCCGTCTACCGTCGCCGCACTGCGATGTGCGCAGCCCGGCGGCTCCAGGAACGCTACCGGAGCGCGGAGTACGCGCAAACGTACGCGGAAGCCGCGGCTGGAACGCTGCCGGACCCGGAGGCGGTCCGCATCCGCGTCTATGCCACTCAGTCGACGCATAAGACATTGACGGCTCTGCGGCAGGGGTCAATGATCCATGTCTTCGACCAGGACTTCAACCGTCGCAATGAGGAGGCGTTTCACGAGGCGTACATGACGCATACCTCCACTTCGCCCAATTACCAGATCATCGCTTCGCTGGACGTTGGACGACAGCAGGTTGAGTTGGAGGGCTACCAGCTCGTGCAAAAGCAGACCGAGCTGGCGATGGGCCTCTACGACGCCGTGGAGTCACATCCGCTCATTCGGAAGTACTTCCGATTCCTCACCACTCGAGAGATGATTCCCGAGAAGTACCGTACCTCGGGCATCGAGCTGCCCCTGCGGGGTGGTTTAGCCGACATGGAGAGAGCCTGGGAGTGCGACGAGTTCGTGATTGACCCGTGCCGGCTCACCTTGTTCACCGGTCCCAGCGGTATTGATGGTGACACGTTCAAGCACGCCTATCTGATGGACCGGTACGGCATCCAAGTCAACAAAACCGCGCGAAACAGTGTGCTGTTCATGACCAACATTGGAACGAACCGGAGTTCGGTGGCCTACCTCATTGAGGTGTTGGTCAACTTAGCGGACGAACTCGACGAAGAACTTGCGAGGCTCGGCCCATTGGAACTGCAGGCCCGAGAGCTGTCAATCGCTGCTCTGACCAGCGACCCGCCCGCGCTCCCGGACTTCAGCTATTTCGCTGAACCCTTCCGGCGTAACCGGGACAGCCCCGACGGGGATCTTCGGTCGGCCTACTTCCTTGCGTACGACCACACGGCGTGTGAATACCTTGCGCACGCTGAGTTGGTCGACCGTGTGGCTGCGGGCCGGGAAGTCGTGTCGGCCATGTTCGTCACGCCGTATCCGCCAGGCTTCCCGATCCTCGTACCTGGCCAAGTCGTGACCAACGACATCCTTGCCTTCATGTCTGCCTTGGACATCCGAGAGATCCACGGCTACCTGCCAGAATTCGGGTATCGCGTCTTCACGGAGACTGCAATGCGAATAAGACCCGACGAAG
>JBKPTR010000156.1:0-7134 GCA_046735615.1 Actinomycetota bacterium | reverse complement strand
CAACGGAGTCCAGCGCGTCCAACCACTCGCGGGTCTCCAGCGGATCCAGGTCCTGAGTCATTTGAGACCCTCCTCGGCCCTCGGCAGGCCAACTCGGCCCGGGTGGTCGCAGATATGTCGGAAACGTTACGCCCCACGTCCCGTCGACTTCCAGCAGGGCTCGTCCCAAGTTCGGATCCGAGCTGATGGCCGTGCCTGACACTCCCGCAGTAGCCTTTGGGCGTGCGAGGCAGGTCGATTGGCGCGATCCCGCGGCGCGCCGAGGCCACCGAAGAGCAAACCGAACAGATGCGTACTCGGGTCCGCCTGCTCGTCCAGCTGACCACCCGGCACGGTCGTTACCGGCGCGGCCTGGTCCAGGCGGCCAAGACCCTTAGGCCCGAAGAAGCAGCGGTGCTTGCCGATCTTGAGGCACACGGCCTCGACGTCAATCAACTCCGCGACGTGCTATGGGGTGGACATGTCCTCATCGACGACCCGGATCTGTATGAACGCTGGCGCTTCCCGAAGGTGACGCGCCAGCGGCTGTCGAGTCACCATCGCACGGTGGATAAGCGGATCTATCCGGATCTGGGGATGCATGGGCCGCTGGTGCGTGAGAAGTTGCACGGGAGGACCGCGAACGGCACCTGGGTGCAGCTGGAGAAGACCCCGGCGGCCTTCGGCGCGGGGCACCGGCTTCCTACCTGGAACGACGTGCAGCATCTCGCGGATTTCGTCGTCTACCGCTTGACCAAGCGCAACGTCGGGCCGTGGGGACTCTCTGCGGTCACTGAGCGGCGGCCGATGTACCTCTCGCCGCGGCTGAGTACGACGGTGCCGCTGCCGGAGCGAACGAACCAGGCATTGGCCGAGACGCTCGCCGAACTCGAGGCCGAGGATCAGATCGTCTACGACGCAACGCACTCAGGTCTCGTGCGCCGATTCCTTGGACCAATCCGTGAGGATCCCCTGGTCGAGTTGATGCCGGGTCCGGGCCGCGGGAGGGGTCGAGGCCTGTTCGGGAACTCGCAGGTATGGGTTACCGAAACTGGAGCGCGCACCGCTCGCCGACTGGTCTCGGCCGAGCGCCAGCCGGGCCGCTGGACGCTGCCTCCCGCGGCGGCGACCCGCCAGGTCCAGGTCGAAGTGGGCGACCGTCGGCTGCGCCTGTCGGCTCGCGTTCCGATGAGCGCCCGCAGGGCGGCCTCATGACGGAGCAACGGCAAGCGGTTGGCGTCCCGTCTGACGTCGGCGTCCCACCGGGCTTGATCGAGGCCGTACTCCATCTGGTGAGCACCGGGCCAGTACCCCTCGGCGGCTACAGCCTCGCGGAGATGGTCGCCGTTGACGCCGTCGTCGACTTCCTCGACGATATGCCGTCCGAAGAGGCGGTCGCCGAGGCCGTACGGTCACTGGCCGCGCGGCAACTCCTGGTTGCCTTGCCGGACACGGAACGCCTGCAGGTCCGTGGCGACCTGGGTATCGCGGTGGTGTTCCAACAACGCGCACGGTCCGTCATCGATGCGCGCGTCAATGGCACCGAGCCCGGTAAGCCTTGGCGGACCCTGCTGCTCCCACAGCCGGAGGGAGTGGCACTCGAGGTGCTCATCGACGCGCTCGGCATACACGAGCTCTCGCTCCGAGAGACCGATCACGCGCTTCGCCGGCTGCGGGAGCGACTCCCGAACGGTCAGCCGGAACGCGGCTCCGCCGAACCCGACGCGGTGCTCGCTGCCGCGGAGCGGAGTGCGTTGCTGACTGTGACGCAGTACTCCGCATCGGGCAGCACAGAGACGGCGGAGTTGAGCGCCGATATCGTGCTCGCTGGTCGAGGTGATCGGCTGTACGTGTTCACGCGCGACCCGGAACATCCCGAGCGACTTGCGTCCCAAGGACTCGACGACGACGAGGTGCTGGAGCTCATCCGCAGCCTGGCCGTACCGTCCGATGAGGGGGATGAGAAACGCCCGACGGCGGAATCCCAACCGTCGGGGCGCATCGCGAAGCTTCGCACCACGATCATGAGGCGACTGCGTCGAGACCAGCCGGCAGCCGGGAGTTCCGCGCGCTAGGAGTGCTGCCCTTTCAAGTGCCGGATAGGCGCTGCAAGACGGGCGGACGGTACGCGAGATCGGTGAGGCCGGGACGCAGTGTTGTCCGGATCGGTGAGGTGTTGTCCGTTGGTCCCGACATGCTCAATGCGCTGAGGAGTGTCGGCGTCAAATTATATATTGAATGTGTGTTCGAAAATGATCCGGTGGGGTGGGACGCGGCGCAGACGCTGGCCGCCGCGGAGGCCAACGAACACGCCCTGATCACCGCCGAAACCCGGCGCCTCCACATCGCGGCGCACTGGGCCGATCTGCATCCCGGCGACGCGGTGGCAGAGAGTCGGCTGCCCGGCACCGAACACCCAGTCCAATTAGGCGGGGACGGCACCCGACCGTCGGGGACTTCGCCCCAGCCGAACTGGGTTGTGTGTTGCGGATCTCCGACGGCGCGGCGTGCCGGCTGATGGGGGATGGGTTGGATTTGCGGCATCGGCCGCGATCAATCTGGGCGGCCGCTCAGGCGGGGCAGGTGCCGGCCTATCAGGCCCGCCGGATCGCCGCCGCCACCCGGCATCTCACCGCCGTGCAGGCCGCATCGGTGGATGCCCAGCTGGCACCGTCGTTGGGGGCGGTGTCGTGGGGACGGCTACAGACCCTGCTGGAGGCCGCCATCTATCAAGCCGATCCGGTCGGTGCCGAGCAGCAAGCGTCAGCGGTCGCTCGGGAGCGGTTTGTGCGGCTCGGCCGCGCGTCGGAGCATGGCTTGAAGTTGATTATTGCCCGGGCGACTGCCGGTGATGCGATGTGGTTCGCAGCCACCATTGATCGGATCGCCGACATCTTGGCCCGGCACGGCGACACTGACACGGTTGCGGTGCGGCGCTCTAAAGCGATCGGCATCTTGGCTCAACCCGCCGAAGCTTTGCAGTTGCTGTGCCAGCATCAAGACGACGACTGGGACGGAGCCGCCGAACCCACCGATCCCGAGCAGGAACCAACTGAGGATGGCGACTGGGCCGGCAACCTCGGACCCCACATCCGCCGTAATCATCGGCACAAAACTCATGCCGGCCGGCAGGTCCGGCAACCCGAACCCGGCACCTGGCTGTGGCGATCACCCCACCGCCGGATCTACCTGGTCAACGCCACCGGCACCCACCCACTCGGCCACCGAATTCGCCCAAGCTATCTGGCAGGCCGCGGCAAGTCCGCCGGAAAGGCCGGCAACTAAGCCGACCCTTACGCTCCTGCGCTAGCCGCGATGGTTGCGGCGACCCGGAGTGCGTTCGCGGCAATGGTCAACGCTGGGTTGAGGGCGGCAGACGACGGGAAGAAGCTGCCGTCGACGACATACAAATTGTTGACGTCGTGACTGCGACAATTGGCGTCCAGAACGCTGATGGATGGATCTGTGCCGGCGACCGCAGTGCCGCACATGTGGGAGTTGGTGGCGATGCCCATGCGTTCGGTGAGCACGATCGGGTAGCCGGCCTTGCGGACCGCGCGGCTGACCCGCTTGACCAGCTCCTGGTGCGGTGCGAGATTGTTCGGCGTCCAGTTGATCATGATCTTGTCGCCGTCGACCGTGACCCGGTTGTCCGGTCGAGGCAGGTCTTCGGTGGTGAGGTAGATGTCGAGGCTGCGGTCCGTGACCGTCTTCAGTGCCCACATTGGCACCCAGGAACGGGCCGCCTTGACCATCGGTGCTTGCAGCTTGCCAAGCATCTGCAGGTTGCCGAGCGGGTACGGCGTGTCCGATCCAGCCTCGTACCAGTCGTTGAGGCCGAGGGTCTTCTGCCAGGCGGTGTCATTGCGGCGGGCAGGGTTTACCGCCAAGAAGAACGTGCTGTTGTGAACCATGTAGTTGCGGCCCAGCAGCCCGGAGGAGTTTCCAAGTCCGTCGGGGTGCTGGTCATTCACCGAGCGCAACAACAAGGCGGCTGAATTGACCGCGCCGCCAGACACGACAAAGGTATTGGCCTCGATCCGTACGGTCCGCTCGCCCAGCTGTGCCTCGGCAGCTGTGACAGCGTGACCGTCGGGGCTGGTGTGCAGCCGGCGCACATACGCACCGAGTAGCAGTCGGACCCTCGGCGACTCCAGCGCGGGCCGTACCGCTCGATTCTCTGCATCGCTCTTATTGCCCGTCGCCGAGGGAGACCCATCAGCAGTGGTGTCCGCGCGTCGTTCCGTCATCGATGGCAGGTGCATGCCATTGGCCATGTGGAAGGGATGCAGGCCCTGCTGGAGGAGCCGTACGGCGAGCCGCTCGACGGCCGGCTCATGGCTGAGCGGCGGATAGGGATAGGGGGTGGAATGCTCGGGCTCGGTCGGGTCCTCTCCGAGCGCGCCGTGCACCTCGTATAGCTCCTCGGCCCTCGCGTAGAACGGCTCGAGTTCGTCATAGCTGAAGGGCCACGCGGGGGAGGCGCCATCGTGATGGGTCACTTTCTCGAAGTCGCTGCGACGGAAGCGGGGGAGGCAGGCCCCGTACATCTTGGTGTTGCCGCCAACCCAGTAGTAGACGCCCGGCTGGAACGGCTGCCCGGTCTTGGCGTCATACCAGAGCTGGGAAGTGACATAGCGCTTCTTGATGAAGACGTGGTCGGGCTGGCTGTTCTCGGGCTCCCTAGGTAGGAACTGGCCGCGCTCGACGATCAAGACGTCCAAGCCGGTGTCCTTCAGCGCCCAAGCAAGCGTGCCGCCGCCCATGCCGGAGCCGATGATCACCACATCAGCAGTCAGCGTGTCATGATCAAGATCAACGAGCGCGCCGTCGCGTAGCGACGGCAGCGACCGCATCTGATTCATAGCGCATTCCTCGTGGAGTCGAGCAAGGCGTCGAGCCGTGCTTCAGTGTGCTTTCAATGGCCATGATCGGTGTAAGGCGGGAAGTAGTCGGGATAGTCGGTCACCAGCCGCCACACTTTGCCGGCGGCGACTTCGGGGGCGGTGCTGGCGGCCGCCTTCGTCGCCTCGCTGAACAGGCAGGGTGCGGCGTTCCTTGACTCGGCGGGAGGCCCAGTACATGGGTCCAACTCATTTCTCGCCGACACCGCCGACCCAGGAAGGTGCCTGGGTGCCGGTCCGGATGATCGTGCTCTTGTGTTCGATGTACTCATCGATCGCTGTGCGGCCGAGCTCGCGACCGATGCCAGAGGCGCCATAGCCTCCGAACGAGATCTCCGGGAAGCCGTCCATGTAGCAGTTGATCCACACAGTCCCCGCCTTAGTGGCCCGGGCGTAACCGAGCGCGGTGTCGACGTCGCGGCTCCATACGCCGGCGCTGAGCCCATAGCCGGTTGCGTTGGTGATCTCCACCGCCTCAGCAAGATCAGCAAATTTGACCACCGACAACACCGGCCCGAAGATTTCCTCCCGGGCGACTCGGGCAGTCTTGGGTACGCCGGCGAGCACGGTGGGGGAATAGTAGCGCCCGCGATCGGAGCCGAGCTGACTCCCGCCGAGCGCAATCGAGGCACCCTCCTGCTGACCAAGATCGACATATCCGCTGACCACGCCGAGGTGTTTCTCGGAAATCAGCGCTCCCACCTTGGTGGCCAGGTCGAGCGGATCACCGACGATAACGTCCTGGGCGCGCTGCACTACGCGTTCGGTGAACTCGTCGGCGATGTCGGCATGCACAAGAAGCCGGGAGCCGGCATTGCAGCACTCGCCTTGATTGAAGTATGCGCCGAAGACGACCTTCTCCAGGGCGGCATCAAGATCAGCATCGGGGAAGATCACTTGTGGGTTCTTGCCGCCGAGCTCCAGGCTCACCTTCTTGAGATCCTTGGCGGCTGCCTGGGCGACCATGCGGCCAACACCGGTGGATCCGGTGAACGTCGTCATGTGAGTGCCAGGATGGCCCGACAACCAGCCGCCGACGTCGCCGCCACCGTGAACGAGATTGACAACGCCGTTGGGTAGCCCTTCGTCGTGCAAGATCTGGACCAGGCGGGTAGTCGTACCCGGTGTGAGGTCGCTGGGTTTGACGACAGCTGTGCACCCGACTGACAGCGCAAATGGCAGCTTCTGGGAAACGATCAAGAGTGGAAAGTTCCATGGTGTGATCACTCCGACGACGCCGACCGGTTCCTTGACCGTCAGGGCCAGGTAGTTGGGGCCTAGGTGGTTGTGGGCGTCCCCGTACGCGTGCTGCGCGAGGCTGGCGGCGTAGTACCAGATGCCCGCTGCACTTGCCACCTCGTCCTTGCCCTGCGAGATCGGCTTGCCGGATTCCAGCGTCTCGATCAAGGCGAGCTCGTCGAGTTCGGCTTCAATCCGTGCGGCCACCCGCCGCAGCAGTGCCGCCCGATCCGCGCCCGAGGTCTGTGGCCAGTCACCAGCGCTGAAGGCCTCATGAGCTGCGGTGACCGCAGCGTCGACATCGGCCTCACTGGCGCTGTGGTAGCTGGCCACCTGAACGTCATGGGCCGGGCTGTCGCGCAGCACTTCCTGACCTCCTCCGCCGACCTCGCGGCCGTTGATGATGTTGGGCCAGATGCGGGCAGTGATGGTGGGCGGGGCGGTGCTGCTGATCGTGGTCATGGCAGTGCTTTCAGGTCGGTGCTGAAGTGCTGGATGGATGGATTAAGTCCCGCGGTAGTGCGGGTCACGTTTCTCGATGAAAGATGCGAACCCTTCGACGGCGTCCTCGGTGAAGGCGGTAGCTGCGGAGCTGACCTGCTCAACTGCCGCGTAGGCGTCGCCGGCGTCGATAGCCTGTTTCGCCATCTGGACCGCGATCGGTGCTCGCTCGGCGATCTTGATGGCCAAGGCATGCGCCGTCTTGATGACCTCTGCCTTGGGTGCGAGCCGGTTGACCGCGCCCCAGGCGAGGGCCAGCTCTGGGGTGAGCAGTTCGCCAGTGAAGATCAACTCTTTCGCTCGTCCAGCGCCGACGAGGTCGCGGAGCCGTCCGGTCCCGCCCCAGCCGGGAAGGGCGCCAATGCCGACTTCGGTCAGGCCAAGGGTGGCATCGTCAGCCAGGATCCGCAGATCGCATGCCAGGGCCAGCTCGAACCCACCTCCGTACGCGTTGCCGGAGACAGCGGCGATTGTGGGCTGCCGCAGCCCGGCAAGGCGGTCGAACACCCGG
>JBKPTR010000155.1:0-31806 GCA_046735615.1 Actinomycetota bacterium | reverse complement strand
GCGCCGATCATCGGTGCGACCAAACCTCAGCACATCGACGACGCAGTCTCAGCCCTCGACCTCGTCTTGACCGACGCCGAGCGGCAGCAGCTGGAGTCCGCCTACGAACCGCATGACCCGGCCGGCTTCTGACCGGCACCGCTGCAGCCCGATCATCTTCTGATGCGCGTCATGGGTGGTCGAGCACGGCAATGGTGGCGCGCTATCAGCATGTGACGGATCGGATTCGGCGTGATGTGGCCGACCGGATCGGCGGCCTGCTGTGGGCGGAGCGGAAGGGTGTCGACGATGCCAATTGAGACGACAATTGAGACGATGCCAGGCCTGCTGCGCCGGCCGGAAGGCTCCGCCTCAGCGTTTCCGCTAGTGGGAGTGGCGGAGGATGCGGGATTCGAACCCGCAAGGGCGTTAACCCAACTCGCTTTCCAAGTCTGGCCTCGGCAGTTCTTCGATGTTCAGACCAGACCGCCAGAGGCCATTGCAGGCATGACAACCGATCGTGAACCCTAATGAACGGCCGCGAATGAGACTAAAACTGAGACTGGCGCTGAAACTCAACTGGCGCGATGGAGGCCCTCGAAAGATTGTCTGAATGGCTTCGAGCCAACAGGGCTCGAGGCCATTACCCCTTGCTTGCAAGGTAGCGGAGCGGGCCTCGTTGAGTGTCGTCGTGCCTGGCCACCCGTGAATACACGCGTCCAGAACCTTCAGGTCGCGCGTTTGATGCTGCAGTTTCCTGCTGCAGGTTGGCCGGGGCGAGCCTTCCTGATCCAGGTGACGACGGCGGCCGAGCGGGCTGCGCCTGTCGATGAACGTCCGGACCTGTGGTCGGCGGCAATCACGGTCGTTCAACGCCAGGGCTGGCTCGCCCGTCCGCCACCTTCAGCACCGCGCGCGGCTTCCGGATGAGCTGGATGCACATGATGATCATCCAGATCCAAAAGGCGGCGTACGGAAGAAGCCAGAGGTTCGAAGTCCAGAAGAACCGGGCGATCACGAGCCCCAACCCGCTGGCGATCCCCCACCAGCCAAGCCAACGACCGACAACGCGAGTGGACAGCACCACCCAGCCAGAGCATGCCGCAAAAGCGCCCAGAGCGAGCCAGACGTTGGCAAACCCGAGACTGATGACATCGAAGGCGTAGCTGGCCACTGCCAGATCGAGGTCGGCGGCACCGAACGAGGCGGCGTTCCCGCTGGTATTAAGTAGCAAGAACGCTCCGAGGATTACCCCGGACACCAGAGCGACCGCGGACCGCCACGGCGGACTCGCCTCGGCCCGGGCGAGCAGCAGGCACAATCCCACCACGAACCAGATCCAACCGATCGCCGCCAGACCCATTACCGCCATTGCGGCCTGCACCCAGCCCGCGGTGGAGTTGAGATAAAACGCCAGCGCTTCCTCAGGACTCGCCAGGAACGGCGGCTCGCCCGGTGAGCTCGCGATAAGCGCCGCAAACAGCACGACGAAGGTGACCAGGCCGACCACGCCGGTGCTGCGGATCATCCGCGTCCACCGCTCCGAACTCGTCTCGATAAGCGCAGCCATGACGACATTCTTCCCCTCCGTTCGATTGCGCGATGCAGGATGGCGCACGCCATCGCCAAGACGACCATGAGAGACCAGTGGTACAGCGCGACCCAGGCCCTGCGCGGTGTGGCAACCGCCAATTGCGGATCACCGAAGCTCGTAACGGTCAAGGCCAGATCGGGATCATGGTCGCGAACAGCGGCCACCGACGATCCGTACCCAAACCGGCCCGCGCCCAGATAGCGCGTACCCGCCCAAAATGCCAAAGATTGGGCACTCCGATTGCTCCCCCGCCGATGCTGCTTTGGAACATGGTGGTTAGATCGCGCAGTCCGGGCAAGAGCACGCTCGCAACACCAACGGGGACAAGGCCAGCCAGCGCCAACCGCCAGTACGTCGTGTGTGCTCGGCCCAGCTGAGCAGCAAGCCAGCCACGACTGCAGGAAGCAGGATCCAGCCGAAGGTTCCGGCCAGGAGACGCTGCACTCCGCGCCGACGATCTGCGCCCTGAGGCCGCGAGGGGCGGAGGATGCGGGATTCGAACCCGCGAGGGCTTGCACCCAACCCGCTTTCCAAGCGAGCGCCATAGGCCTCTAGGCGAATCCTCCGCGCGGAAGGTTACCGGCAACCGCGAGCATGGGCGAACCGGACGTGACGGACTCGTGACGAGCGCCTCACACTTGGGCGACGTCGTGTGTCGTGCGTGATCTCGCTTGACAGCTCGCCTAGTCTCTGCCGGGTAGACCAACCACCTTGGCTATCAAGGAGATTTACCTCATGTCTTTGCACATCAAGTCCGACGGCACCAGCACGCGCATCCAGTTCGTGCTTCCCGACGATATTCACGACGGACCCGTTTCGGCGGTCGGGACCTTCAATGACTGGGTGCCCGGCGCCCACAAGCTAGTTCGCCGCAGCAACGGTACGCGGAGCGTAAGCGTTGCGGTGCCGGCCGGCCAGGCGGTCAAGTTCCGCTATCTCGGTGCGGGCGGTGTCTGGTTCGACGACGAGGATGCCGACGCGATCACGGCTGAGGGTTCCTTGATCAACGCCTGAGATCCTGGCGTACGCACGCCAGGAAGATCATTAGCCGGCGAACACCGGCTCCGGCTCGCCGGCGTACCGCGTGCTGAGCTGCCGATAGGGGCGGCTGAAGAGCGCGAGGATCGTGACCGCAAGGCCGACAAGCCCGGTCAGTACGAAGACAAGTGCGATCCCGCGATCAGGCCCGGTGCCGAACCAGCCGCCGATTAGTTCGACACCCGCACCGGTCGTCATGAACGGGATGAAGATCAGCTGCGTTATCGGCCCAATCAGGAACGCCGTCAGCGGTGACGCAGCCTGTTCGATGCTCTGGGCGAACCCGAAGACCCGGCCCTGCCGCTCGTAAGGCACAACCTTCTGAAGGATGGTCTGCTCGGCCGCCTCGGCGTACGGGCCCAACAGCATGTACACGGCCATACCCGCCGTCAGCAAGATCACCGAGGACTGCAGCGGAAACAGACAGCTCACGCTCCAGAATCCGATGTTGACCAACAGCAGCAGCCTTACGGGATTCTTGCTCAGGCCAGTCTTGGCGACGGCGAGACCACCGAGGATGAAGCAGGTACTGAGCGCACCCCACAGCAGCCCCCACGCCTGCACCGACATGAGATAGAGCCCGTAGGCGTCCATCAAGGCCATGAACGCACCGGCGAGAAAGTTGTTGAAGCAGGAGAAGGCGATCAAGGCCAGCAGACCGGGCACGCCATGTACGACGCGCAAGGTGCCCCGAAGGTCCACTTTGGTCTGCTTGGCGTGCAATTCGCTGGCCTGCGAGTCTGCTGTAGCAGCACCTTCGGGCCGGTCCTCGACTCGAACGGATGCCAGATGCATAACACTGAGTGCCAGCACAGCCATGGCCAAGAGCAAGACGTAGAACATGGCGCCTGCGGCCACAAGCAACCCGCTGATCACCGAGGTGACAAGGAACGAGACTCCTAGCGTGGTGCCCACGAGGCCGTTGGCCTTGTCTCTACGATCCTCCGGGATCAGCAGGGTGACCAGTGTCATCAGCGCAATGGAACGGATATTGCCCGTGATCACGCCGAGCATCGACAGCACGATGAAGACCCACAACATCACACTCGCCGGATTGGTAAATGTCTGCTCCGACGTCAACTGGTAGAGCGTGAAGGCGACCGCATAGAAGGCCAACGAGACGACCGCGGAGACCTGCATGATGGTCTTCTTGCGGTGCTGATCGACGAGGCTTCCGAACCAGATTCCGCTGACTGCCGTGGTCACAAGGAAGATGCCCGCAACCATTCCGGTCGCCAGCACCGACCTGGTCTCCAGGAACACCCAGAAGGTGATCGCGAACCACACCGTGAAGTTGATGACCGACACGAGCAGCGTGTTCACCAGCAGGTGCACGAATGCGCGATCCGTGCTCTTGCTGAGGTCGAGCGCACGTGTCTTGGTCTTGGACATGAGAAAGGAGCTCCCGTCAGCCGATCCTACGGTGTTGACCCGCCTAGGCTTCCAGACTCATCGGCCCCGAGCTGATCCCGTACACTCGTCTCTGGTCCCTCGCGTGGCGATACCTCACCCAACTCCCCCAGGGCTTGACGGCAGCAAGGGTAAGTGAGCTCTTTCGGGTACGCGAGGGGCTTCTTGCTGTCGATGCGGGCGCATATGTCATGCGGCGGGGGCTCTGACGCCCAGCCGGTCCATCAGTCCCATGGCGTCATAGGGGGCCCGTACCTTGGCGTCGTTGTCGCAATAGACGTAGACGTCGCAACCTTGCTCGGTCCAGGACTTGATCTTGGCCGCCCATTCGTCGAGCTCCCGATCACCGTAGCCGCTCGCGTAGAGCTGATCATGACCGTGGAGCCGTACGTACATCAGGTCGGTTGTGATCTCGGTGATGATCGGCCACTGGCCGGGATTGTCGGCAACCACCAACGCGATCTTGTGCCGACGAAGCAGGTTGTAGAACTCAGGGTTGCGAAAGCTCTCGTGCCGCACCTCGACAACATGGCGCAGCCGCTGCCTCGGGTGAGCGGCCTTGGTCAAGGCCTGATCATCAGGTACCCGTTGATCATGTTCAGCAGCGATCTTGGCGGCCGATCCAGCCGTACGGGGCAGTCGAGTGAAGAACGCGTCCATCCGGTCAACATCGAATCCAAGATTCGGCGGTAGCTGCCACAGGATCGGACCCAGCTTCTGATCTAGAGCAAGTACTCCGGATGCGAAGAAGTTCGCGAGCGGTGTCTCGATGCCACTCAGTTTCTTCATGTGCGTGATGAACCGTCCGCCCTTGACGGCAAACACGAAGTCCTCGGGCACCTGCGCCGCCCACTCCTGGAAGCGTGATCGGCGCTGGAGGGAGTAGAAGCTGCCGTTGATCTCAACGGAGTTCATGCGCTCGGCCACATACTTCAGCTCCTCGCGCTGCGGCAGCCCGCGCGGATAGAACCTTCCTCGCCAGGGCGGGTATCTCCAGCCGGAGATGCCGATCCGAACCGTCACGGGTGTACGCCGTACCGAGCCAAGATCGTTGTTAGCGTGGCTACGCCACCGTCGGATGGGAAGAGCTCGCCGTGGATGCCAATCTCGCGGGCCCCGGCGACATTACCTTCATGATCATCAATGAACAGCACTCGATCCGGTGCTACCCCAATACGATCCATGATCGCCTGGAAATACCCCGCGTCAGGTTTCGCAAACCCGAGTTCGAACGAGTAGAACTGCTCGTCGAAGATCGTCTCGAAGCCAAGGGAACTGCGCATGTACGCACCACGCAGGTTCTGCTGATTGGTCGCCAATCCACAGTGCAGCCCAAGATCACGTACGGCTCGCACCGCGTCAAGCATCGGCTGTCTGACCTGAATCCAAAATTGCCGATCGATGACGTCCTCGAGTGGAGCGCTGATGTCGAATTGCCGCAGCACCTCTCGCATCGCTGCCCCGAAGTCCCTGCCAGTGAGGCAAGCTACGTCCGCGGCCGCTATGGCCAGCAGGAACTCCTCAGCTCTGGATCCTCCCCAGGCGGTTAGCTCCTCCATCCCGCCGGGCCGAGCACCCTGGATCACCCCATCGGCGTCAAACAGCACCCAGTCGAGTTCCACGGCAGCGCAGCCTACGCTGTATTTTCCGCTGCTCGCGCATCGCGCTGTGTCTGATTGCTCGCTCCGCTCGCTGCGATGTTCGCTTGGCTGCCGCCGTCTTCGTCGGAGCTGGCGAAACTGAAAAGCGTTGTTCCGCCATCTCGTCCTGCAGATCGGCGGCGCGAACATCGCGAGTTCGCCGGCGTCGTCTTCGCTCGCAGACGGACAGCACGTCTGCTCGCTCCTCCTCCGTCCGGCGGCGCGCGATAACCGACGCTCGCAGCGGTGTTTTCCGCTGCCCGCGCATCGCGCTTTGTCTGATTGCTCGCTCCGCTCGCTGCGATGTTCGCTTGGCTGCCGCCGTCTTCGTCGGAGCTGGCGAAACTGAAAAGCGTTGTTCCGCCATCTCCTCCTGCAGATCGGCGGAACATCGCGAATCCGCCGATGTCCTCTGGATCACAGACGTCCCAAGGAGCCCCAATCACTGCGACGGGATCCGGGCTGTCACCATCGCGGCATAGGGTGCATGCGTGGAAGAAGCGGGGGTTGACGACCTGCGGCTCTCGGAGCCTGACCTGGGCGGGATGGAGCACACCCAGGACGAGGCGCTGTTCGACGAGCCCGCATCGGACGCAGCCGTGCTGTCCCCTCTCGCGCTCTACAGACGCTATCGTCCGGACACCTTTGCCGAAGTCATCGGCCAGGACCATGTCACCGAGCCGCTGCAGCGGGCATTGACAAATAACAGGGTCAACCACGCCTACCTGTTCTCTGGTCCTCGAGGATGCGGCAAGACAACGTCGGCACGAATCCTCGCCCGCGCGCTCAATTGTGAAAAGGGTCCTCGAGCCGTGCCTTGCGGTGAGTGCCAGTCGTGTCGCGATCTTGCGCGCAACGGCACAGGCAGCATCGACGTCATCGAGATCGATGCGGCCAGCCACGGTGGCGTCGACGACGCTCGTGATCTGCGGGAGCGGGCGTTCTTCGCCCCTGTCAGCAGCCGCTTCAAGATCTACATCGTCGACGAGGCCCATATGGTGACCACGGCAGGCTTCAATGCTCTGCTGAAGTTGGTCGAGGAGCCGCCCCCGCACGTCAAGTTCGTCTTCGCCACCACCGAGCCGGACAAGGTCATTGGGACGATCCGATCCCGTACCCATCACTACCCCTTCCGCCTGGTGCCGCCGCGGCTGCTAACCGAATACCTGGCCACAATCTGCGCCGCGGAAGGCATCTCGGTGGAGCCCGCGGTGCTGCCCTTGGTCGTAAGAGCGGGTGCCGGATCCGTGCGGGACTCGCTCTCGGTGCTGGATCAGTTACTCGGCGGTGCGGATGAATCGGGCGTTTCGTACAGGCAGGCGGCAGCGCTGCTTGGGTACACGCCAGACTCGCTGCTCGACGAGTTCGTCGATGCCTTTGCGGCCGGTGACGCCGGTGGTGTGTTCGCCTGCGTGGACAAGGTCATCGAGGTTGGTCAGGACCCGCGGCGTTTCGCCGAGGATCTGCTACGCCGGCTCCGTGACCTTGTGATCGTCGCTGCCGTGCCCGATTCGCTGACGTCCGGGCTCGTCGACGTAGCTCCTGATCAGGCGGAACGCCTCAGCTCTCAGGCGGCATCGCTTGGCGCAGGCGAGCTGACCCGGGCGGCAGAAGTCATCGCCGCCGGGCTAACCGACATGCGCGGGACCACCGCGCCGCGCCTGCATCTGGAGCTGATGTGTGCGCGCGTGCTGCTCCCCGGCGCCGACGTCGACGACCGCGGCCTACATGCGCGACTCGATCGCCTGGAGCGGCGCATCGGCATTACCGAAGGAGCTTCGACGAGCCAGCGCCCGAAGCCGCCCGCCCCGCACGCCGAGCCCGCCACCCCGGATCCTAAGCATGTCGAGGTGCAAGCTGAGGAGGCTTCGACAAGCGCCGTCCTGAGCTCGTCGAAGGGCTCAGCCCGCAGTTCCACACGCCCCGAGCCACCCACCTTGCGCCCTGAGCCTGTCGAAGGGCAGGAGGAGGCTTCCACGAGCCGAGCAGGCACATCCCCGCCAACCACCTCGGCCGAGGTTCCGCAGCTCTCCGTCACCGACGTGCGCCGGCTGTGGCCCGAGGTGCTCGAAGAGGTCAAAGGCAAGCGCCGCTTTACCTGGATCCTGCTCAGCCAGAACGCTCAGGTCGCCGAGCTCCGCAATGGCACGTTGCTGCTGGCAATGTCCAATGCCGGCGCCCGCGACAGCTTTGCCCGCGGCGGTAACGAGGATGTGCTGCGCGAGGCAATCGTGGTCGTGATCGGCGCTGACTTCGCCATCGAGACGATGGTGGATCCCAGTGCCTCTCAGTCGTCTACAGGATCGCGTACGCCTCAGACCGCACGAACCCCCGCAACGGCAGCACCAGAGCCAGCAACGGCCCGCTCCACGAATGGCGTCCAGAGCGCAATCGCCGAAGATCCGGATGAGGCTGCGAGCCGTGACGACAGCGACGTGAAGGAGGACCCGCAGTCGCATACCGAGCTGCTGGCGCGTCATCTGGGTGCGGAGATCATCGCTGAGGAGGATCACGGCGCATAGGCTGGGCGGGCGAGAACCTCCACCCCGAAAGGCCCGCGATGATTCCCGAAGGCGATATGTCCGGACTGCTGGCCCAGGCCCAGGCAATGCAGGAGCAGTTGATGAACGCCCAGCAAGAGCTCGCCGAACTGCAGGTTGAGGGCTCGGCCGGCGGTGGACTAGTGACCGCAACCGTTACGGGAGCCGGTGAGCTGGTGGGACTGGTGATCAAGCCGGAGGCGGTCGATCCAGACGACACTGAGACATTAGCCGACCTGATCGTGGCCGCGGTGCGAGACGCCACGAATAAGGCTCAGGCAGTTGCCGCCAGCAAGCTGGGCCCGCTGGCTGGCGGTTTGGGCATTGGCGGCGGACTGCCTTTCTAACTGATCAGCATGTACGAGGGCCCTGTCCAGGACTTGATCGACGAGCTCGGGCGATTGCCCGGGATCGGGCCGAAGAGTGCCCAGCGGCTGGCCTTCCACATCCTGGCTGCCGATACTGATGATGTACGGCGGCTGGCGGACATACTCAAATTGGTCAAGGAGACCGTGAAGTTCTGCGAGATCTGCTTCAACGTGTCCGAGGACACCCAATGCCGGATCTGCCGCGACCCGCGTCGTGACGAGACCACTATTTGTGTGGTTGAAGAGGCGAAGGACGTGGTCGCGGTGGAACGCACCCGCGAGTTCCGCGGTCGCTATCACGTCCTGGGCGGAGCGATCAGTCCCATCGACGGGATTGGGCCGGCTGATCTCAAGATCCGCGAGCTCTGCCTGCGGCTGGCGGACGGCACGGTGACCGAGGTGATCTTGGCGACGGACCCGAATCTGGAAGGGGAGGCGACCGCCACCTACCTCAGCCGCCTGCTGCTGCCGATGGGCGTACGCGTCAGTCGGCTCGCGAGCGGCCTACCAGTCGGTGGCGATCTTGAGTACGCCGACGAGGTAACCCTTGGGCGGGCATTCGAAGGCCGCCGCTACGTCGACGCCTAAAGCCGCTAAGTCGACGCCTAAATCAGCTCCACTGTTCATCAGCTACGTGGACGTGGCATCGTCTGCTAGTGCCACGTCCGAGTAATTGACGCCAAGTGGTGCCAAGAGACTGGAATCTTCGATGTGATAGACGCCGAGCCTCTGGCACGCTTCATTCAAGATGTGCTGCACGGCCAGCGTGTCCTGCAACGGCATGATCGCGCTCTCGGTGTCCCCGGCGCGTACCCGCTCGGTCACCTCAATGAGTTCGTGAGAGTAGCCGGTGCCTAGCGGCGGCCGGCTGATCGTTTCAGGTTCCTGGCCTCTTCGGTGAAGCACGATGCGATGCGGATGGTGGAACCTTGGCGGTACCTCAATCCAGCCCTCGGTGCCCTGGATCCGCGCAGCCCCAGGCGTGTGATGCTTCAGCGATATCAGCAGGGTTGCGACACGACCGTCGTCATAGCCCAGCAGCAGTCCGGCCTCGGCATCGACGCCCGTTGGCGCCAGCGACCCGCTCACCTCGATCCGATCCGGTGTGCCCAGAAAGTACTGGGCGAATGAGACCACATAGACGCCCAGGTCGAGCATCGCGCCCCCGCCCTGGGCCGGATCGAAGAGCCGGTCCGCAGGGTCGTACGGCCGGTCGACGCCAAGATCAGCCTGGAGCTGCCGTACCTCACCGATCGCGCCATCGTCGATCAGGGCACGCGCAGAGACGATCGCAGGCTGGAAGCGGGTCCACATCGCCTCCATTACAAAGGCCCGGCGCTGCCGCGCGGCCGCAATCACCTGCTCGGCGCCTGCAACCGTAGCGGTGAAGGTCTTCTCCACCAACGCGGCTTTGCCTGCTGCGCTGGCCGCGAGGGCGATGGCGTGATGCTGCGGATGCGGCGTGGCTAAATAGACCACATCGACGGCCTCGTCGGCCATGATCTCCTGATACAACCCGTACGCGCGTGCTAGGTCGTGCTGGGTGGCGAAGGCCTGCGCTCGCTCGATGGACCGGCTGGCTACGGCCACCGCCTCCGCGCCTGCCACGTAAGGGAAGTCCTTGATCACCAGGGACGCAATGCGACCCGGTCCGATGATGCCCCAGCGCACAGTCTGTGAATCGTTCATCCTCCGGACTCCCGCCGCTGCCGCATAGTGCCGGCGATCGAGGAGATGAAGATCGGGATGAAGATCAGCCACCAGTAGCTCCAGCTGGTGGCGAAGCAAAACAAGATGACCGCCGGCCATGAGGCGGCGGCCACGACGGCGAGCACCGTATCGGTCTTGCTTCGCTGCGGGACTGCGGGATGCACATGGTGCGCAATCCCCGGGCTGGCCGCCGGGGTCCGCAGCCAGGGCGGGATCTCGAATGACTGTTGCTGCTGTGGCTGCTGCCACGGGGGCGCCTGGTACCCGGCGCCTCCGGCTGCAGGCGGTCGCGGATCAGGCAGATCGTCGAACAAGACTGCAAGCTCCGATGCCGTTTTCGCCTTCAGCGCCTGGCTCATCCGATCGTCGAACTCCGATGAGTCGATGCGGCCCTGCGCCATGTGTTCCTGAAGAAAGCCGACCGCCTGATCACGGTCGGCATCGCCGATTCGAGGTTCTACAGGTCGCCTTGGCGGATTGGCCGGCCGGTGTTGAGGCGCCTGCTCGGCGGGATCCGGCTCGGGTGCGGACGGCTCAGTCACAACCACCAGTATCCACTCGGTCACGTCTGGGCAAAGATCACTCGCAGCAGCTACCACTAGACTCGCGGCGTGGGACCAGGAGCCAGCGTGGGCCGCGTAGTACAGAAGTACGGCGGCTCATCCGTGGCTGACGCCGAAAGTATTAAGCGGGTCGCCAAGCGGATTGTCGCGACAAAACAGCTGGGCCATGACGTGGTGGTCGTGATCTCCGCGATGGGTGACACGACTGACGAGCTCATGGGCTTGGCCCTCGAGGTGTCCCCCCTTCCACCCCCTCGCGAACTCGACATGCTGCTGACGGCTGGCGAGCGGATGAGTGCGGCGCTGCTTGCCATGGCGATCCATGACCAAGGCATGCATGCCCGCTCGCTGACCGGCTCTCAGGCCGGCATCATCACCACCGGCACCCACGGCAATGCCCGAATCATCGATATCACCCCGGGCCGCATTACCTCCGCTCTCGACCGCAACGACATCGTGATCGTTGCCGGCTTCCAGGGGGTGGCGCAGGACACCAAGGATGTTACGACGCTGGGTCGTGGCGCCTCGGACACCACCGCCGTCGCCCTTGCGGCCTCGCTCGGCGCAGATCACTGCGAGATCTATACAGACGTCGACGGCGTGTTCACCGCCGATCCGCGGATCGTGCCGAGCGCTCGCCGCATCCCTGAGATCAGCTATGAGGAAATGATGGAGATGGCGGCTTGTGGCGCCAAGATCTTGCACCTACGCTGCGTTGAATATGCGCGCCGTGAGAACGTGCGGGTGCACGTGCGTTCCTCATTCTCTGACAAGGACGGCACTTGGGTGCAAGAACTGAGAGAAGGAGGTGCCATGGAGCAGGCGATCATTTCCGGTGTCGTCCATGATCGGAGCGAAGCCAAGATCACTATTGTTGGTGTTCCCGATCGAGTCGGTGAGGCTGCGCGGATATTCACGGCCGTAGCCGCCGCGGAGATCAACATTGACATGATCGTGCAAAATGTCTCTGCAGTGGAGACCTCGCGCACCGATATCTCTTTCACCCTGCCCAAGACCGATGGACAGACTGCGATGGAGACGCTCGATGCGTTGAAGGCGGATGTCGGCTTCACGGACGTGCTCTACGACGACCAGATCGGGAAGGTCTCCGTCATCGGAGTCGGCATGCGATCGCACCCTGGCGTCAGCGCCAAGTTCTTCTCGGCGCTAGCCGGCGTTGGCGTGAACATCGAGATGATCTCTACCTCCGAGATCAGAATCTCGGTGATTGTTGATCAAGAGGATGTTGATCGGGCCGTTGTCGCTGCGCATACCGCGCTGGGTCTGGACTCCGCGGAAGAAGCAGTCGTTTACGCCGGCACTGGGCGCTGACGGCAGCTGATCACGATTGCAGGTTGCAACCTCAGTTGCGGCCAATCGGGCTCGTATCGACCGAGTCTCCGCCCATTCCAATAAACGACCTGAACTGGCGGTGGGCCGAGACATCGACTGTAGGTCTCGTCCAGGTGGCCACCCCCGACTTCAGTGGTGTGCGGCTCGCTCCAGGCGGACTCGTGGCCATTCGGTACCCTCGTAGTCGCTAAATCGCCATGTGGCCGTCAGCGGACCTTCGTCTTTCGAGGCCATCAACAACGGGTTACCACGGCGCAGTTCAGATCCTCGTGTGCCGAAGACTTCAGTGTGCCGGTTGGGATGTTGGTGTCTTAGATATCCCAGCGATGCAGCCGGTGCCTCCCAGTGCTACGGCTTCTGCGGCTCAACAGAGTGGCCTAGTACCCTTCCTCTTCATCATGCGAAGGGTGCGACCAGGAATCCGGCGGAGGTTGCGAAATGGAAGGCACGTCGTCAGGGTCATCGACTGCCGCGCTCGCGCCGCCGCCTACCGCGGCCCCAATTGCTGCAAGGATGATCAGTAAGATGATGCACCCAAAAGCTTCGTCTGTACCGTTACTGTCAGCCATCCTTTGCCTCGATCAAAGGTCGCGCAAAACCCTTATTACCCATTGCTTTGCTCGATCAATCCTCGGGTAAAACTCTCGTTAACCGCTCTTTGCCGAATCAAACGTCGTGCAAAGCACTTTGATCATCGATCCCAATCGCGCACGCTGTCAAGGGCAGCGCTCCGGAAAGGCCACTGCCGATACTGTGGCGTTACAGTCGTTTGCGGTCAGGCTGATCATGAGTGGGACGCAGTAGGCAGACTGGCAAGAGACCTTGGCGCGAGTCGTGCGAGAGCTTGTTGGCCAACGCGACCAGCGCTCCAGCTAGCGCGAAGCACTTGTTCCTGCGGAGGCGTTGAGGATTTCCTGCAGGGTATTGCTATGTACGCCGGTCCAGCACCGCGCAGATCATGAGCCCACCGCGTGGCACGCTGTTGATCAGCATTTTCTCGAACTCTGAGTGCGGCACGCCAGACAGTGGCGAGGAAAAAGGCGGGCGCGGGCCGTAACGATCTTGGAGATGCTTCTGGCTTGGCGCGTGCCGGACTGCTATGTCAACACAAGATCGTAGGTGGCTACGGCTGAGGCTGGCTGCCTGTGCTCTGAGCTTGTCACGTGCCCTGAGCTTGTCACGTGCCCTGAGCTTGTCGAAAGGCTCGAATCAGCAGCCGCGATCGCTCACTTGGCTTTGCGCTTCTTGGGCTGCTTCGGCGGCAGCTCCGCAACATAGGAGAGCGCCGAGTTGATCCATCCGTCCAGCTCGTCAGCGCTCATTGTTTCGGGCAAGCTGACATATCCACCCATCGGGCGTTCAGCTGGTCCGAATGGGCCGCCTCCCGACTCGCGCAATCGCGCCTGATCGGCCGAGTTGAGCTTCACGCCGATATCAGACCCGAATAGCCCCATGAACATGTTGCCGTTCACAAAGGCCGCTATGTTCCCGAACATCGGCTTGATCTCAATGTCCGGCCCCGATGGAACGAGTCCTCGGAAACGAGTCTTGTCGTCCTCAGTTGCCTTAGGTATTTGCACCCTGTCCTCCTCCGCTCGGACCATTCAACTCCATCGGCGGCGCGACCAGGCATGCCGGATCGGCCCATAGTCGATGATCACGATCCCTTCTCGCCGCACGACATCTCGAGCTTCTGGTGAGGTCAAGAAGTCGAGATCAGTGCGACGAACCCTCCATCCGTCATCGATCTCACGGGACGCCGCATCACCCAGCCCGGGATGCACGGCCCATTCGCTGAGCCCGGTCGGCAAGTCGCGGAGTAGCTGAAGGTAGCGGCCCGCCTTCGTCTCGATGTCCAGCGAGAAGCTGTCGAGGAAGTCATGATCGACTACCGGGAGGCCTTGTTGCCGCGCCAGCCGTCGCCCGCGATCTAACCAGACTCGAGCGGCCAGTCGGTACTCCTCGGCCAGGGCAAGGCCCAGATCGAAGATGTCCTCGCGTCCGCCGTCGGCTAGGGCGTGCCAGTCCAGATGCGTGGGTGTCAGCCCGGTCGCCAGCACAGTCTCGATCTGCGATCTCAGCTCCAGTTCCACCTCGTCCAGACGCGCCTGGGCAAGCAGTTGCGCCTTGGCGTTCGGGGTGAACAGGTGGCCGTTGCCGTCGAGCAGGGACGGGACCATCTCAAAAGGAGCCAGCGGTTTCCAGCGATCAGTGCTGAAGTCGCATACCAGAGTGAGATGAATCCCGAACCGAATGTGTCGTCGTTCTTGCAGTAGTTGTAGCGCTTGTCGGGCGCCAGGGCACGGTGGCATCAGACTGCAAGAACTGGCAATCCCGTTCTCGATCGACTGCAGGACCGCACTGTTGACAGGTGAATACATCCCGAAGTCGTCCGCGTTGATGATCAACAATCGGGCGTCTGCGGGGTAACCCAAGAGTTCGCTGGAGAGCACAGCTTGTCAGCAGGCATGGTGACGTATACCGGAAATGACCAATACCGTAACTGATGAGAACCGAGCACGCTCGAATGCGTAGACGGGAGCCGGTCATGACGCCTAGCCGTTCAGCCTTGGTGACCGGCGCTGCTCGCGGCATCGGCAGGGCGATCGCGGAACGACTCGCAGCAGACGGCCTGGGCGTCTCAGTGTCCGATCTGTCGTCGTCCCAAGATCAAGTGGAGGCGGTGGTCGCCAATCTCGGTGGCGCTGAGGTTGCCCTCGGCCTGACTGTGGACGTCACTGATGCGGAGAGCGTCGAGCAGACGGTGGCCGACCACGTCCAGCACTTCGGCGGCTTGGACGTCATGGTGGCAAACGCAGGCATCGCCGTAACCGCTCCATTGTTGGAGACAACCGCCGAACAGTGGCAGCTGATCATGGACGTGAACCTCAGGGGCGTATTCCACTGCTACCAGTCGGGGGCTCGCCAGATGATCGCTCAGGGCCGCGGTGGTCGACTCATCGGCGCTGCCTCGGTCGCGGCACATCGAGGAGGGAAGTGGCAGGCCGCGTACTCGGCTTCCAAGTTCGCAGTACGCGGTCTGAGCCAATCGGCCGCCCAGGAGCTCGCCCCGTACCAGATCACCGTCAATGTCTACAGCCCGGGTGTGGTGCTTACCCCCATGTGGGAAGGCATTGACGCGGAGATGACCCGACGTCGCGGTACCGAACTGGGTTCGGAGATGGCCGGCATGGTGGCCGGGATTCCCTTGGGCCGACTGGAAACTCCAACTGATGTGGCCGGGGTTGTGTCGTTCCTCGCCTCGCCGGACGCGGACTACATCACTGGACAGTCCATCGTGGTTGACGGCGGGATGTGGTTCTCATGAATTTCGACAAGCCCGTAGCGGACCCTGATGATCTTGGAGAATGCGAGTGAGGCTCTACCTGGACACCGCCGATCGCGGTGCGGCGGAATCATTGCTAGCGACCGGTCTGTTCTACGGCGTGACCACAAATCCCACGATCTTGCAGCGGGCGTCAAAAGGTGTTTCTGATCTCAAGGACATCTACCGCTGGGCCATCGATGCCGGCGTCCGAGAGGTCTTCTTTCAAGCCTGGGGAGAGGATGCTGCCACACTGATCGAACGCGGACAGTGGTTGCGTGATCTTGGTCGGGAAGTGGTGGTCAAGTTCGTTGCTACGCGAGCCGGTTCCACGGCCTGCGCGGCGCTCGCCGCTCGAGGTGCGCCCACCTTGCTCACCGCGATCTATGACCCGGGGCAGGCGATCGTGGCCGCCGCTGCCGGCGCCACGTACATCGCTCCCTACCTGGGACGGCTGAACGACGCGGGTCGCCAAGGAATTGCCGAAGTGGTCGCGATGCACGAAGTGCTGGTCGCCACCGGAAGCACGACGAAAGTACTGCTGGCCAGCATTCGGAGTGTGCCTGACATGGTTGCTCTCGCCCGGCACGGCGTCGACTGCTTCACCATGGCCCCGGCTGTCGCGGAACAGTTTTTCACCGATCCGACTACTGCCGAGGCAGCTCGCACCTTCGAAGACGCAATTCGCGAGACCTCAGCATGACGCCCGGGGCTGATACCCCAGCGGTCGTGGTCGCGGGCGATGCCCTCATCGACCTCACTCCGACCACAACTGTTCGGGGCGAGCTCGCGTACGAGCCGCATCCAGGCGGATCATGCCTCAACGTTGCCGTGGGCCTCGGGCGCCTGGGGATTCCAACGGCGTTCCTCGCACGGCTGTCCAAGGACGCCTTCGGCCAGATGCTCCGCGCGCAGCTCGCTGATTCTGGAGTGCAGCCGACCTACTTTGTCGACACCGACGATTTGACGACGCTGGCTGCGGTCCACCTGCGTGGCGGCCACGCGACGTACTCCTTCCATGCACAGCGCGCGGCCGATCGGGGACTCTTGCCGGAGCATTTGATGCCGCTGGCTCCCGGAGCCGCTCTCCACCTGGGTTCGATCGCGCTCGTGCTCGAGCCGGTGGCTTCCACACTCGAGGGGCTGTTGCAGCGGGAGACCGGTCGTCGAGTCGTAAGTCTGGATCCCAATGTGCGGCCCGGGCTGATCCCCGACCGTGTGGCGTACCTGGACCGTTTCGAGGGCTGGGTGCGGTTGGTCGACATCTTGAAGGTGAGCGAGGAGGATCTGGCCTGGCTGTATCCGCGTCGTATGCAGGTCGATGTCGTGGCGGATTGGCACGCGGCTGGCGTTCCCCTCGTGCTCGTGACGCAAGGTGAGAACGGGGCTGCCGCCAGTACGCCGCTCGCGTCGGCGGCCGTGGAGGCTCCGCAGGTCCCGGTCGTGGATACGGTCGGTGCGGGGGATGCGTTCATGTCTGGCGCCCTCGCGCACCTGCACGAGCAGCGCCTGTTGTCCCGAAATGGCCTGCTGTCCTTGGACGACTCGGGTCTCACCGAGCTGTTGCAGGCGGCCTGTCTGGTCGCAGCTGACACATGTACGCGAGCAGGGGCGGACCCGCCCCGCCGAGGCGAACTTGGCACACGGTCTCCGAGTGGTCCGCGAGAGGTCACGCTCAGTCTTGCCGACCTGGTGGAACGCGCCCGAGCGCTGGCGGTGCCCGGCCAGCGGCGCTTGCTGGGCATCACCGGGCCTCCGGGCGCCGGAAAGAGCAAGGTCGCCCGAGACGTCGTCGACAAGCTCGGCCCTGATCTAGCCGCGTTCGTTCCCATGGATGGCTTTCATCTCAGCAACCACACCTTGATCGGCTGGGGACGCCGGGACCGCAAGGGAGCGTGGGACACCTTCGATGCGGATGGCTACGTCCACTTACTGCGCAGGCTCCGGAACCAAAAGGAGGAGATTGTGCACGCCCCCAACTTCGACCGCGACGTGGATGAGTCCATCGGCTCCGCGCTGCCAATTCGCCATGAGGTGCCCCTCGTTGTGACGGAGGGCAACTATCTGTTGTGCGACTGGGGTGGTTGGGCCGGGGTTGCGCCACTGCTCGACGAGGGCTGGTACCTGCAGTTGGAGGACTCAACCCGCCTGCAGCGGCTGACCTACCGTCATCAACAGCATGGGATGAGTCACGAGGAAGCTGACACCTGGGCTCGCACGACCGACCAGGACAATGCGGCGCTGGTTGCGCAGAGCATGCCGAGAGCGGATCTCGTGATCACGTTGGCCGAAACATGAAAGGCCGTCCGTTACGAGGCGCCGGGCGACTTTGCGGTCACCGACGTGCCCATGCCATCGGTCGGACCCCTCGACGTTCGGATCAAGATCATTCAGACCGGGGTGTGTGGCACCGATCTGCATCTCGATCAGGGGACCTCCATCGGCGTCTATCCGCTCACACCGGGGCACGAGACGATCGGCGAGATCGATGAGGTCGGCAGCGATGTCACACGCTTTCGCCCTGGGCAGCTGGTGACGGTCAACCCCAACATCTACTGCGGTCATTGTGAGTATTGCCTGGCCGGCCAGCTCGTTCGGTGCGCCAACACTGAAGGCATGGGTGTGCACCGGCCCGGATTCTTTGCCGAGTACGCCACCGCTGATCATCGGCAAGTCTTCTCGGTGGAGGGCCTCGAACGGGACAGCGCCGTGTTCGCCGAACCGGCGGCATGCTTCATGCATGGACTGGAAACGCTGGAAATGCAGCCCGGTGGCAGTGCTCTGGTTCTTGGTGCCGGGTCGACTGGCTTGCTGCTGGCTCAGCTGATCGGCAGTGGCGGGGCGACATCGATCACCGTTGCCGATGTCGTGCCGTTCAAGTTGGAGACCGTCGCTGGGCTCGGCGCGGACAAGACCGTGCATATCAGCAAAGACGCCGCGGCCAATATCGATGTCCTGCGGGATGCCTCACCCAACGGCGACGGCTACGACGTGGTCGTGGGGGCAGCCGGTGTAGCGGCTGTCGGCGATATCCGCGTCCCCCTCACCCGGAATGGCGGCACCGTTTTGATCTACGGTGTCACCCGGCCAGACGAACGGCTTTCGGTCAGCCCGTTCGAGCTTTTTCCGTCGAGAGATCACGATCAAGGGCTCGTACGCGGAGATGACCTCCTTTGCTTCAAGGGCAAGGAAGTTCGGCCGCGCCAGCAGGGTCGCGGTCGCCGCTCCGAATGCCTCGGTCATGTACTCCCGCAGGATCCCGTAGCCGCCGTCGTCGATGATCAGCCACGTCACCGGCAGGTTGTGCTGCCGGGCCACGGCGAGCTCGCCGATCGAATACATTGCCCCGCCGTCACCGCTCACCGCCAGTCCCCGCCGGCGAAGCCCGACGGCGCCACCCAACCCGCCGCCGTGCGCCCAACCAGTCCCACCGGCCCGTTGGGCGGAGTGGAGCCCGATCACAGCAAGACATCGGCGCCGGCCAGCAACTCGGTCGTCGCCGCGTCTTCGACCCATGACTGTGCGGACAGCGTATGGTCTGGCCGCGCTGCACTGGCTCGAGCGGGAACGACAGGCGGGACCAGCGGCCGCGACCCTACAGATCCACCCCAACACCCTTGCCTACCGGCTGCGACGGTTCGAGGAGGTCAGCGGACGCAACCTCCGCTCCACCGCCGATCTCGCCGAACTTTGGCTCGCGCTGCGGGCGCTCGGCCACCTGAATGTTGAGCAGCTGGCCAGCTGAGGGTCCGCTCAGTGACCGCCGGGAACGATCATGCTGGCCATGTCAGCCAAGGTATCCGACACCAGCCGGTACTAGGCCCATTTGCCGCGCTGCTCACGGATGAGGATGCCGGCGTCAACCAAGATCTTTAATGGTGCGAGACGGTTGGCTGGGAGAGCCCGACAGGATCAGTGAGTTCACACACTCGAGCACCTCATCGAGGAACTGCAACCCACAGCTGCTCGCACCTGAACTCAGTGGCTATGCCGCTGGCGCTAGCCGCCGGATAACCTCGCAGCGAGACGCAGGCATGGATCGAGCTGCAGTCATCGGGGAGATGGAGCAGGCGCGAATGACCTTCCACCAAGCGGAACTGCGTGCCAGTTCCGCTCCAATTCCCGGATCCGACTGTGGGACTCGCCGAAATCGTCCATTCTTGCTGGGTAGTTGAGTTGCAGTCAGAACTTTGAGGTGCGAGTGACGGGAGGGGCTCGTCTTACCTTCATCTCGAATGGCCCAACGATGTCGTGGTGCGAACCACTGCCACCACGACATCCTTAAAGGGCTGTAGCGATTTCCCGTCCACGAACAAGATCTTCTACTCGTGACCGACGCCGGGCTCGTCACCGTGATCATCGGACTGGCTATAAACCTGATCTTGATCGTGATCGGCAGCTTCTTCAAGAAGAAAATCCCGCTATGACCGATTCGGCAGAACGGCCGCGCGTGCTCTCTGCGGCGAGTCGGTCGATCTTGTCCTCCAACCGCCGGATCGTGATCTGTAAGTCCTCGGCCTGCTCTTCGGCTGCGACCATCTCTACTAACCAGGACGCCAGGGTGGCGGGTCACGGCGCCCGCCGACTCGACTCACTCATGCGCCCCCACAGCAACCCGACCCCGAGGGACCACTCCGGGACCGCCCACGTCTCCGGAGCCGGCATCCGACTCGACCTTGCCAACGTGCCCGACCCGCTTTGTCGGGAGGGCGGAGGCAGCATGATGAACACGCGCCATGGCAGGTCGCACCTTCAATCGTCTTCGGTGATGGCCTCTTCGACACTCTCGCCGGTGACATCGTGAGCGCGCGCGTCCTCCAGCTCCCGGCCGCCAAGAGGCATCGTCGTCCACCGCTGCAGGGTCCATCCCGTGTCATGATCGCCGGCCAGTACCGCAAGTCCTGTGTTGGCGATCCGCAGCTCGCTCGCCACATCCGGGTCCAGCCCCGCCCGCACCGCGGTGTAGACCCGGATCGCGGCTCCGTGGCTGAAGATCACCACGCTGGCACTGGCTTCGTGGTCGCTCACAATGCGCCGGATCGCGGCGTCGTAGCGTGCAATGAACGCGTTTCCGCTGTGACCGCCCGGCATCGTGTAGTCCAAATCACCACTCATCCACGTCGCCAGGCACTTGGCGTATGCATGCACGGCCTCGATATCGGCACGCATCTCGTAATCGCCCGCAGAGATCTCCTCCAGACCCTCACGAATCTGAACCTCGACTCGCCGCGCTTTCGCCAGAGGCGCTGCCGTCAGCTGTGTGCGTATCAAGGGCGTGGCGTAGATCGCGGCAATCTCTTCCTTGACAAGTGCCGCCGGGACTGCCCTTGCCTGCGCGACACCGAGGCTCGTTAACCTCACGCCGGGGTACGCAGTGTCGAGTTCCCCCGATACGTTGCAAGGAGTCTGTCCATGGCGAATCAGCATCAGGCGCACGATTTCAGCTCCTATCGAAGTGGCGTGATGTCCGGACGATAGTGCGAGTTATGCCTCGGAGATGTCCGGCCACTGCGAAGCCGCAGGGTGCCAGGGTTTCAAGAAGGATTCTCGTCTGAGCCTCGGTTTTACAAGTGAGCTGTCTATCAAACTTCACCGCACTCATTTGTGCCACGTCTTGACCAGGCGAGCGGCTGTCCCCAAAAGTAGTGGTGCTCAGGTGAGTGCCAATGCTTAGAGTCTTGTCAAGTTGCACAGCCCAGCCCTATGTCAGCTGGCAGCTGAACGATTGACCGGCCGCCGCCGGCGGGTGGTCTTAGGGAGCAGTTCGATCTCACCCGCCAACAGTTCGAGCCGCATCGGAGTCGGTGACGACCGAGGTGACCGCTCTGCCGCTGTGCAGAGCAGCGGCCTTGCCGATCCGGCCTGTTACCGCGATCAGCTCGGGAACCTGCATCAACTCCTTGTACGAAATGCCATGGCCCGGCGGGTCAGTGGCGCCTTGAGCAGTCGGCCTTCCGGGCCGAACAGCATTGCGCCTCATGATCAACTGGCTCGAGCATGAGGCACAGCTGTGAGCCTTCGCGGTCCCAGCTGCCGACGGCGACCATCGCGACGGTCTCCGATTTCCATTGCGGCAGGTCGCCTTGATCGACGGTTGGCGCGCGAGCGCCGCCGCGGTCTGCCCGTCCTCTCGGCTGGTTGGGCACAGCGGGACGACCGTCACGGAGCTGATCTATCGGCACCAGATCCGACCCGTCATTCAGACGGGTGGGACGCCCGAGTCGTCCAAGGACCGCAGGCCATTTCGGGAAGGAGGAGAGGAACAAGCCATCCACGGCCCCGTAGACCACTCCCCGCCATAGGACGTCCCAGACGAGGCGCGCGCCGGTTGAGCCGGACATAGCCGGTTCGGTGCGGAGCACGATCAGCCCCATGAGGACGGCGACGGCTAGCCCAAGGACATCGGCGAGCACCCAGCGTCGGCGCACCATGGCTGCAAGAGACTGCTGCGTCGAGCGGGACCAAAGAACGAAGAAACCGATCGCGACGACCGCGTAGATCCCGTAGTACAGATCGCGCGGCAAGTCAGCAAGTCCGTGAAGGCGAATGGTACGGCGAAGCCAACCAGCAACCCTGCGCCCAACCACATCAAATGGCGTTGCGGAGCAACTGGTTGGATTTCAGGCAGGTTCGTATGCAGGGCAGTCACGCAGGCAGTATTTCGTCGCAGCAGCACCTACGGGAACGGACGAACAACCTGGATGCCTGCGACTCATGACCCTAACGAACACGCGGCTGTCTCACGGGCCCCCGAAAGTCACCGGGAAATAAAATACGTCTCCGGGATTTAGGCCGGTGAGTCATTGAAGGGCCGCCAATTTTGTTCTTGGATCAGACGATTTGGTCGGGTTGCGCGTGCGCCCCGACGGGACTGACATGAACATTGGCGGCATTGAGACGTCGGACCCCGGCCAAAAGCCGGTCCTCCGCATGGTGGGCTAGTTCGTGCGCTTGGGTGATGGTGAGGCTGGGGTCAGCCGTGATGTCGGCTTCGGCCCGAAGCCGGTGCCCAATCCAGCGGATGCGCAGCTCCCGGACCTCCTTGACGCCTTCTACGGTGACGAGGGCTTTGGTGGCGTAATCGACGAGCGCGGGATCAACGGCATCCATCAGCCGAGCACCCACCTGCGTGACCGCTGATCGCAGCACACCGAGAATCGCAACGGTAATGATGAGGCCTACCAGCGGGTCAGCCCATCGCCACCCAATGGCAACTCCACCGGCACCAAGTAGCACGGCAAGACTGGTGAAACCGTCAGTGCGCGCGTGTAAGCCATCGGCCACCAGAGCGGCTGAGCCGATTTGCCGTCCCACTCTGATGCGGTAGCGGGCCACCAGCTCGTTCCCGAGAAAGCCAACCAGGCCCGCACCGGCGACTGCCCAGAGGTAAGCGACGTCGCGCGGGTGCAGCAACCGGTCGATGGCCTCATAGGCAGCCACGACACCGGACAGCGCAATCATGGCGATGACGAAGAGGCCAGCCAGGTCTTCGGCTCGTCCGTAGCCGTACGTATAGCGTTTGTTCGCCCGCCGCCGAGCCAGCCTGAAGGCCACCAGCAGCGGAACCGCTGTCAAAGCGTCAGCGACGTTGTGCAGTGTGTCGCCGAGCAGGGCGACCGAGCCAGACAGCAGCACAACAACCGCTTGCAGCGCCGCCGTCAGGCCCAGACCGATCAGGCTGATAAGCAGTGCTCGCCTGCCCGCGTAGTTGGCCTCCAATGCGTCATCGATTTGGTCGGCAGCATCATGCGAATGTGCGCCAACCAGCTCAGAGAACGCATGGCGTACCCTGCCTCCCGGTCGATGATGATGGTCGTGATCGCCGCGGTGGTCATGGTTGTGGCTGCGTCTGTGATCGCTAGCGGATCGGATGTGATCGTGGGTTTGGCTCATGGCATCGGCAGGTTAAGAGAGATGCCTTCACTATACGACATCTGCGCATACGTGAATATATGCAGCTGACGATATGATGGGGCATGGTCTCTGTCCGATCCAGTCCTAGCACCACCGCTTCTCCACACCCCGATGTCCTTGACGCCGCTCGCGTGCAGGCTGCGGTGATGTCCTTTGCACTTCTGGCCGATCCAACCCGTGTGCGGCTGTTGTGGGCGCTCCGCGAGAGTGAAGCTGACGTTTCTTCTCTGGCCGAGACGGCCGGCTGTCGTGCAACTGTGGCCAGCCAACATCTCTCGAAGCTCCGCTTTGCTGGCCTCGTCGAGGGTCGCCGCGACGGTCGTCGGGTCGTCTATCGCCTGCGCGGAGCCCACGTCCGCAATCTCTTGGCCGAGGCGCTCTTCCATGCCGACCACCAAGTCAGCGGCGAGCCGGTGCATGACTAACCGTGGACCGCCGATGCCCGAAAGCCGGAGGGTGATAAGAAGAGCCGCCGTGAACCACTGCGGCTCGAGCTCAAATCTCGTCTGTCTAGTTCAAACTTGCTTACTCTGGTCGGTCGAAAATAAATGTGGTCGGCCTGAAGGGATTCAAATTGAAGCCGGCCCTGCTTAGTTATGTCAAAGTCGGGTCTCCGCGTCAACTGGTTCGGCGCCCCGGCAGGCGCCGTGAGCGGCGCGTCAGCAAACGGCTGCAGCCTGTGACGATCAATCGCGTGGTTGCCGAGTACAAGGAAGGGGCAACCGCTGCCGAACTCGGTCGACGGTACGGCATTGGCAAGAACAGCGTGCTCGGCTTGGTTCGACAGGCCGGTGAGCGCGTACGGCATCCGCGGCTCAGCCCGACTGAGACAGCTCTGCTGGTCGAGCTGGTTCGGACCGGAGCGCCCCAAAAGGACATCGCCCAGCGGCGGGGCCGGAGCCCGAGTGCGGTCTGGCACTGCTTGCGACGGGCGGGACTGATCGGCTGAGCGGAAGCTCAGGCCGCCCGTCAGGACACTAGGGGTGCGGCGCGCCGGCTCCCGTGGTCAGGCCAGTCAGTCGACATAAGGCCTGGAAGCCGTCCTCGCTGCCGGGCCAGTGGCGGCGCAGCTCGTCGATGCCGACCCGTCGCGCAACGCTGCGCAGGGTCCAGGTAACGATGATGGCGTCATCGGCGTAGCCGAGTACCGGGATGAAGTCCGGTATCAGATCGATCGGAAACGCCAGATAGGCGAGTAGGAGGACGAGTCGTACCCGAACACCTGGGGCTTGGTGCTTGTCGGCCGCAATCCGCCGCAGCAGCCGCAGCAGGTCAGGCAGCAACCGCAGCGACTCGGCGAGCATGCTGCCCTTGGGTCGTCCAATGGCAAGCGCGGCGATGAACAGCAGCCAGCTAATCAGGAGGGCAACGCCGATGCCGATCACCACGTCCAGCCAGTAATAACCGGTCATGGCTGCTCCTTGACGATTGTCAGCCGACGGCCGGAGGCGGCGGGCGGTCGTCGTCAGCTGTGTCGGCGGCAAGGGCGGCGGTTTCGAACGCCGCCAGCGCGTCCCGGCAGCGCTGCACGGCTGCCCGGGCCTCGTCCCCACCGGGGGCGTCGAAGTAGTCACGGTCGGCGATGGCAGTCAGCCACTTCTCAAACCGCTCCAGGTCGGCCTCCGACTCTTCGACCTCGGCGTACGTGGCCCGGCCGCGGGCTGTTTCCATCTCAATCTCGTCGAGGAATTGGGGCACACGCTCGACGACCTCGCCGTATTCAATGTCACGATCACGCCGCTGTTCATCGATCAGTGCCTGATGCTCATCCCCGCTGATGGAGACGATGATCATGCGGGCGCGGCCACCGCGTCTGCGAATCCGGCCGAGCACGGGTTGGAGTCGAGTCCGCACCTGGGGCCGGTCCGGGAGCAGGCAGACCGACTTGTGAAGATAGAGAGTGCCGAGCTTGCGTAGCTCGCGCCAAACGAAAACGCGAAGCGAGGCCTCCTTGCCGCTTGTGACGATCAGCAGGAGCCAAGCACCAGCGACCGGGCTCATTGTTACGAACGTACCAGGTGCTGTTACGCTCGTTGCAGACACTTGGGTGCAGGCGAAGCGGTGGAGCGGTACGTATGAAACTGACAGACAACCCTCAAAACTGGGTTTATCACGAGCACCGAGAAGTTCAAGGCGCGGATTGATCGCAATTCGTAAAGGTACATCGCCTGCGTTTTCGTATCTGGGGTTGTCAGGCCTCACCTCAATGGCAAAGATTCTAAGTGAAACACCGACTTGAGGAGCAGCAATCCCAACCCCATTTTGATCTCGCATAGTGTCGACTAAATCTTCAACGAGAGATCGAAGCCAGGATCTGTCAGTGTGTTCCAGGTCTAGCTCGCTTGCTACGAGCCTGAGCACGGGTGTTCCTAGCCGTGGCACCGTCCGAACGGTCACCGTAAACTCCAACTTCTGAGCAGCACGCGCTGCATCGGTCACAGGTCGGTCGTCAGCTCGACGATCGTGAGTAGCACTGTCATTCGCAAGCCACTCCGTCCCCGTCCGTCTCGACCTTCGAGCGGTAGTCAGGCTGACCCGCGTATATCCAACTTATGGAGAGAAAAAGTCTCCTGGTTTACACAGGCGGGCGTGTTTCACAGGCCAGACCGTACCGCGACCGAGTTTCTGATGCTGTCTTTCTAGCCAGGTACTCCTCGAACCGCCTGCTGACCCGATGTTCGCGGGGAAGGCGGCGACCGACGTGGCCGATTCGAGGTTCAAACTTGCTTACTCTGGTCGGTAGAAATTAGGCGTGGTCGGCCTGAGGGGATTCAAATTGACCCCCGCGCTGCTGACGTATGTAACAGCTGGGGCGAGCTCGCCCGAGACGCCGCTCTGGTCATCGACGAGAACGTCGGATTAGTAAGCGTCTTGACGCTGGTGTGATTGATCGCCTTGTGACTGAGTATGTGGGCGGAACGACCCGCCGAGCTTGGCCAACGGTACGGCCTTGCCAAGAGCAGCGTGCTCGACTTGGTTCGGCAAGCTGGCGAGCGGGTGCGGCATCCGCGGTTCAGCAGCGCTGAGACGGCTCAGCTGGTCGCACCGTATGAAGCTGGATTGTCACAGGTAGACATTGCCGAGCGGTTGGGCCGCAGTCCCAGCGTCGTATGGCACTGCTTCCGGCGACTGGGATTCGTCGGCCATCGGAGATAAGAGGTGCGGTCCTGCAAAAAGGTAAAAGGCGAACACCCTAGACCGGGTATTCGCCTGTAGTGCGCATCAGCTGCTTGGGCGGTCAGTGCCGAAGATGTTGCAATCCCCTCTCGCCGAATGGTCCGACTCGGCTTCGTTGGAGCCACCAATTCTGTCCGATGTTGACCAATGCCTCAGCCGGGTATATGCGGTCGCTTGGCTAGAACAATCGGCATTTCCACACCGAGGTGGGACAGCCCTACTGTTTCCTCTCTTCAGTTGTGTTCACTTGCAGCATCTGCGTGTCTGTGCCAGACAACTGGGCCCTAACTGAGGTAACTAAGCACCACGATTAATACCACGAGAAGTGCAATAAAGATTATTACATTCTTTACGTGTATCACCGCCCCTCCGCTCAGAGGGCGAACTGCTGGATGTCCGCCCACGCCAAGCTTTCGCTTGGGCGGCCTACGGCAGAAGCTCCCCTGTTCGACATAGGACAGCGGGGCGCTCTCAGTGTACAGACTCCCGACCGTCTGAACTAGCTGAAAAGGACTGATGCCTAATTGTTTCCTCAGCACATCAAGCAGCGATGCTGACCGAGAGTTCAGCGAACCCAGGCGGGAAAATAGTTCACATCTTGCATTAAGTAGAAGCCGGCTAGCCTCGGAGCGCAGAGCGTGCAGACGATCATGTGGTGCACGGCGGGAGTGTTCTCGAGTGCCCGTACAACGGGAAAGGGCCGGGGTCGAGGCCGAGCTCGAGCGCCGCTGCCCGTGCGTCTGCGAGGAGTCGCTGCTTGAACGCCGGGTCCACCCAGGCGCGTGCGACGAGGCGGGCTCCATCTAGCGGGACACGAGCCAGATCTTTTTTCGCACGTCCTCGCGGTTGATCACGCCCTTCTCCACGAGCAGCTCCTCGAGCGCTCGAACACGTGCGGCAGCGGCGGGCTCGTCGCCGTGCGTGATGGGCTCGTGCGAATCGTCGGGATGGTGATTGTCGCTCACCGTTCTTCCTCCAACCAATGCTCGAAGATGTCGGCGTACAGGGTGTCGATGGCCGATCCGCGGTAGTCGGGCCAGAGCTCGCGTTGCTTGAAGCCAACGAGGTACAGCGGCACCTTGGGGAGCCCTTCTGCGCCGTAGGCCCGTGTCTCCGGATTTGCGAACGACGCGTGAACGCGCTCGACGGTGCCGCGCTGGCCTTGGAGATAGCCCGGTGTGCGGTGATGGCCGCCCTGTGGGCGAGCCGACACCCGCACCAGCTGGCCGGGCTGATACTTCACGCGTCAAGCCTCGAGTCGAGTTCGCCCGGAGCGAGTACGCCTTTCTCCATGAGGATGGTCTCCATCGAGAACAGCCAACGCTCGTAGTACGACGCGCGCTCGTACGCGTCTCGCGGCATGCTCTCGATCCCACGCCGGTGCTCTTCCGTGTTTACGAGCCCCACATCGCTAAGGGCTCGTCCAAGCGCGTCGGTGAGCAATTCCCAGTCCGCGAGCTCGTACTCAGTCAGGTCGATCTGCGCGTCTGTCAGCCATCCGCCGCGGTCGTGGGCCGCACGTTCCACCCGTCGATCCTAAGCGTCCCGCCCCCTTTCCCTCGGCCTCTCCCGCTGGAGCGGCAAAAGGTCGATCCTGGTGGGAAGGCCGTGGAATTCGTGACCAGGCCAGCGGAGGTGGTTTGTGCTGTCGCAACTGGTGCCCCTCGTGGGACGAGATGCCGAGCTTGGCACGCTCACCCTTGTCCTGGATGCCGCGGCAGACGGAGTCACGCGAGTCGTGACGCTGGAAGGCGATGCGGGCGTAGGCAAGACTCGGTTGGCCGGGGAGCTTGCGGCGCTTGCTCGCACGCGCGGGTTTGTCACGCTGCATGCCGTCGCTTCTCCGCTGCATGCCGACCTGCCTTATGGCGTGATAGTCGAGGCCTTGCGACCTCTGGTACGCACGGTGGAAGCGGGTGCGCGAGCCCGGCTGATCGAGGGGCTACCCGACCTAGGTCGGCTCTTTGAGGGACTGTATCTGCCGACGCCGACGCCGCTCGGCGAGGCGGGTCTGGAGCGCACCCGGCTTTTCGAAGCGGTCTGCCGGTTGCTTGATCGGCTGACCCGCCAGCAGCCGGTCCTCCTTGTGGTCGACGACGTCCACTGGGCGGATCCGGCTTCGCTTGCGATGCTGCTCTACGTCGTACGGGGCTTGGTCGGCCGGCGCTTTCTGCTTGTCATCACGAGTCGCCCTGGCGAGTCCTCTGATGAACTCGACGTGCTGCTGTCGACGTTGCGCCGATCAGCCCTGTTGGTTGAGCTCGACATCGGGCGGCTCGATTCGTCGGAGGTTAGGGCGATGGCGGGCGCCTTGCTCGCCGATGAACCCCCTTCCACCTTGATCGAGCTGCTGGTAGAGCGGACGCGAGGACTCCCGCTGTTCGTACGTGCGCTGGTGATGATGCTGCTTGATTCTGGACGGCTGTTTCGCAGTGGCGGGCGATGGGTCCTCGGGCAGCAGGCGCTCGACGACATCCCTCCGGAGCTGGTCGGGTTGCTGCGGTCACGGCTCAATGTGCTCGGAGCTGCCGACAGGGCGGTCTTCGACATCGTGGCGGTGGCAGGCGGTGACATTGGACACGAGTTGATCTGCGCACTCGGCCCAGGCGAGGCCGAAGTGTTGGACTGCGTTAGACAGCTTCGCCTGGCGGGTGTGCTGGTGGAGCAGCTCGATGACACCGGTGTGCGGTATCAAGTGACGCATCCGCTGCTCGGGGAGGTGGCATACGAGGAGCTGCCGGCCGTGGTTCGCCGTCGCACCCATGCCGCGATCGCGGCGGCTTTGGAGCGCCTCGAACCCAGGGATATCGGCCGGCTGGCCCATCACGTTACGGGTGCGGGCAACGAGGTCGATGCTGGCAAGGCGCTTGATGTGCTGGTCGCCGCGCTGGAAGCAGCCCTGGAAGGTAAGGCCGGGCAGCAGGCAGTTGATCATGCCAAGGCCGCGATCGGTCTGGCACGCCGTTTGGAGCGCGTGGATCTCTTACCTCGGTTGCGCGAGCAGCGGGCGGAGGCCTTGGAACTGGCCGGACATAGCGACGCCGCGATCGAGGCCTGGCGTGAGGCTGCCGAAACCTCGACGGCCGCGGGCCGCCTTGTCGATGCGGCGCATCAGCTGCACCGGCTTTCACTCGTCGAGTGGGATACCGGGCACCTGGCAGATTCGCAGGCCCACCTCGATGAGGCAACGGCCATGCTGGCGGGTGCGCCGATGGCCGCAGAGCGTTTGGCGGTCACCGAGACTCGATTGCGGATGTTCGCGCGGCGCGGGCTAATGCGCGAGCTCATTGCCGAAATCAGGACGCTGGACATCGCGGCGGCTAGCGGCTCCCGGCAAGCGCTCGCCTTGGCCAACCTCGGCCGTTCGGAGGTATGCCTGCGATCGGGCGACCATGACGGCGCCGAACGAGCGATATCTGTGGTGATAAACGTGGCACGGGAGGAGGGCTGGATCCTCCTACTGGAGGAGGCCCACCGGCCTGCCGTCTGTAACGCGCTCGCCTGGGGCGACCACGCGACCGCACGACAGCTGGCCGACGACGGACGGCGGCTAGCGCGGGAAACGAGCGTGCTGGCAGGAGAAATCATCGACGGATTCCTTCTTGCGTTCGCAAACTTCTTCTCCGGCGCCTGGGATGAGGCGAGCAACAGCGCCGACTCGCTCCTCGAGCTGAGCCACCGGATCGGCATACGCCGCGGTATCGCCGCCGCGCTGTGCGTTCATGCCGCGGTCCACTCGCGGCGCGGTCAGTTCGCCCAGGCCAACGCGTGCCTGAATGAGGCCCGCGCTGTGTATGGCGAGGGTTTCGCCAACGATCTGCACGTGCTTGGCCCGGGCAACGTTTGCCAAGCGATGGTGCTGCTTGGGCAGGGCGACGTTCAATCTGCGCTGCATTTGGCGAGCACGATGACTCCGGGTGGCGTCGCCGTACCGGCGTTCTGCTCAGCCGTGCTTGGCGAGGCGCAAGTCACGGCTGGGGATTTGGCCGGGGCCCGGGAAACCGCACGACTTATCGCAAGCCACGGACCCGAAGCGCCTTATCCGGCGGCGGTATCGGCATGGATCAACGGTCTGGTGGCTAGGGCCGCAGGTGACAGGGCGGCGGCCTCGGCCGCATTCGACCGGGCGGCCGACCGGTTCGCTACCCTCGCGATGCCGTACGAGGCCATGACCGCCCGGCTCGACTGGGCTGAAGTCGTCGCGACACAGACTGACTCCGACGAGGAGCGGGTTCGAGCCGCCGCTTTGATGACTGAGCACCTCGCGGCGCTGGACCAGATGGGAGCACGACCGGTTGCCGACCGCACCCGCCGGTTGCTGCGCAGGCTTGGTGCCCGATTGGCTCCGCGGCCGCGGATTCGCGTGCCTGGTCAGCTCAGCAGCCGGGAGACCGAAATCGCTCGGCTGGTGGCTGAGGGCTTGAGCAATCCGGAGATCGCCGACCGGTTGTTCATCAGCGAGCGCACCGTGACGACCCACTTGCAGCATGTCTACCAGCGACTTGGTGTCGCGTCACGGACCGGGTTGACCCGGTACGTCCTGGACCATCTTTCCTCAGCAAGCCAAAATACGTAGGTCATACGATGCCGGGCGGGCCGTCGAGCCTCGACTCTAAGAGCAGATGAGAGGGGCCGACGATGACAACAACGGGCTATGTGCTCAACCTTCGCGAGGCAGTCGATCCTCGCCATGTGGGCCGAAAGGCCGCCTCCTTGGCGAGGCTGCGACGAGACGGCTTCCCGGTGCCGGACGGCGTCGTGCTGGTCTGCGAGGCGCTCGATGATGCGCTCGCTGAGGCCGGATTGCCTGCAGACGTTCCCGCCGATGCGGTCGCCGCTCTTGAGATTCCTGCAGCGATCACCTCCGGTTTGCGGGCGGCCGTGCAGCGGTGGCATGGAGCTCCGCTCGCCGTGCGGTCTTCTGGTGTCGAAGAGGACCTCGCATCAACCTCGTACGCCGGTCTATATACGACAGTCCTCAATGTGACCGAGAGCCGGCTGCTGGAGGCGGTTCGGCAATGCTGGGCCTCGGCATTCAGCGACTTGGTCAGGTCGTACCGGACGAAATCCGACGGCGAGTCCCCCCGGCTGGCGGTCCTGGTGCAGCCAATGGTCCACGCGACGGCAGCAGGCGTCGCGTTCACCGCAGACCCGGTGACCGGCGAGCGGGACGTGGTGTTGGTCGAAGCCGTACG
>JBKPTR010000154.1:0-5834 GCA_046735615.1 Actinomycetota bacterium | reverse complement strand
CGAACACATTGCACAAGCAGTTGACGCGGGAAAACGCTCACATCACTAAAGGAGGACAGTTGGCCATGGGTTGGAATGCGATGACCTACGACGGTAAGGACACGGTTCTTCGCGTCGTACGCGATCAGGCCGAAGGCTTTTTCACATTGGCAGAGGTGCCGGAGACGTGGAAGGCCAAGACTGCGTGCCCCGAGTGGGAGGTGCGCGACATCGTTGGCCACATCGTCGACACCACGGAGGCCTACTTTGAAGGTTTCGATGCCGCTCGTGGTCACACCGAGGTCGATCCTGCATATGGGCTAGCTGGCATGGCGAAGCGCGCCGAAGAACAGGGCAAGTCGTTCCGAGACTCTCCCCAGAAGGAGATGGTCGACAGACTGCGCACTGATTTCGACAAGATGATGGGCATTTTCGAGAGCCTGACACCGGAGGACTGGACCGGACTGATGGTGCCGCACTTCTACATGGGCCCGGTGCCGGCGTTCTTCTATCCGGCATTTCAGTTGATGGATTATGGGGTCCACTCCTGGGACATCCGCGAGGGCACAGGTCGTGAGCACGGCCTGCACAGCGATGTGGCCGACCTGCTCACGCCGTTCATGTTCGGGATTTGGGCCGGGACGATGCGTACCGCAGAGAGCGTCGAGCCGTTCACTATCGGCGTGCGCATCCTCAGCGGACCGAACGCTGGTGATAATCGCATCAGCGTCTCGCAAGAAGGCATGACATACGAACCGGGCGACGTCAGCGACCTCCCGGCAGTGATCGAGTTCGATCCTGGCAGCTTTGTCCTCACTGCATTCGGACGCTTCAACGGTGGAACGGTCCGCGGTGACAAGAAGCTCGCCGACCGGTTCCTCGGCATGTTCTTCCGCATCTAAACCGAGTGAGCAAGATCATGACTGACATCGACCTGGCCGCTATCGAAGAACAGAGGAGACGAATACGCACCACCCACTTGCGAGCGGCCGACCAAAGGTCACCGTCCTCCGCCCGCGGCGTACACCATGTCGCAGTGCTCTGTGCTGACGTGGAACGGACTATCCGCTTCTATCAGGACGTGCTCGAGTTTCCACTCACGGAGATCTTTGAGAATCGCGACTACAAGGGTTCCAACCATTTCTTCTTCGATATCGGCAACGGCAACCTGCTGGCATTCTTCGACTTCCCAGGCCTAGACCTGGGTCCGTACGCGGAGGTTCTCGGTGGTCTGCACCATATGGCGATCTCCGTCGAGCCAGACAGATGGGAACACTTGAAGGGCAAGCTCGACGCTGCTGGTGTGCCGTACCAGATGGAGAGCGGAACTTCGATCTATTTCCGTGACCCAGATGGAGCGCGTATGGAGCTCATCGCCGACCCGCTTGGCGAGATGTACGGCTCCAAGGTGCTGTGAAGGCACGGTGCAGCAAGATCGTTGCGTTCGAGGCCCCCAGACACCGTCCAACGCGCACGATCCTTTGGATAGCAGGTGATCATGACAGCTGCTTACCTGTACGACGCGGTACGGACGCCGTTCGGCCGGTTCAATGGCGCGCTGGCCGGAGTCCGTCCCGACGACTTGGCCTCGTACGTGATCACTGCCCTGCTCGAGCGCAACCCGCTTCTGGAGGGAGCCGCGGTCGACGAGGTGATCTTCGGCAATGCGAACGGTGCCGGAGAGGACAACCGGAACCTCGGCCGGATGGCGGGCCTGCTCGCCGGGCTACCTGTCACTGTGCCGGCGACCACGGTCAACCGGCTCTGCGGCTCGAGCCTGGACGCGGCCATGATCGCCTCGCGCAGCATCGAGACCGGCGACGCCGAGATCGTCATTGCCGGCGGTGCGGAGTCGATGACCCGATCGCCCTGGGTGTTGATGAAACCGGACCGACCCTTTCCGCCCGGCGACATCAATGCCGTCTCGACTGCCCTCGGCTGGCGGCTGGTGAACAAGCGCATGCCACCGGAATGGACCGTCTCCCTCGGCGAGTCCAACGAGCAGCTACGGAAGAAGTTCGACATCTCCCGCGAGCGGCAGGACGCGTTCGCCTACCGCTCACACCGGCTGGCCCGCCTAGCTTGGGCCGACGGCTTCTACGACGACCTGGTCGTGGGCCTTCCGGACGTCGACCTGGTCCGAGACGAGGGCATCCGTGACGACACCACGCTCGGGAAGCTCGCCAGGTTGAAGCCGTCATTCCGACCCGACGGCACCATCACCCCCGGCAACGCCTCCCCGCTCAACGACGGGGCTTCAGCGCTGCTGTTGGGTTCGGAGAAGACGGCGGAGGTGATCGGCGGCGAGCCCGTTGCCCGAATCGCGGGGCGGGGCGCGGCAGCATTGGAACCGCAGATGTTCGGCTACGCACCGGTGCATGCTGGCGAGATCGCGCTTCGGCGCGCGGGGATCAGCTGGAGTGAGGTTGGCGGCGTCGAGCTCAACGAAGCGTTCGCGGTGCAGTCCCTGGCATGCATCGACGCCTGGGGGGTTGATCTTGACATCGTCAACAGCCGTGGCGGCGCGATCGCTATCGGGCACCCGCTCGGCGCATCGGGTGGCCGGATCCTCGGCACGCTTGCCAAGGTCTTGCGACAGGGGGGCCACAGGTGGGGGGTGGCGGCCATCTGCATCGGTGTCGGGCAGGGCCTCGCCGTTGTCCTGGAGAACCTGAACACGGTCCGAAAGGCGGCGTGAATGGCTACCGTTGTGGGCGACGCCGACGAGGCCGTCGCCGGGATCGCGGACGGGTCAACTGTGTTGATCGGCGGTTTCGGAACGGCGGGCCAGCCGATCGAGTTGATCGACGCACTGATCCGGGGCGGCGCCAGGGATCTGACAGTGGTCAACAACAATGCCGGCAACGGTCAGGTCGGGCTGGCTGCTCTGCTCGCGAACGGCCAGGTCCGCAAGATCATCTGCTCATTTCCTCGGCAGGCCGATTCCTACGTCTTCGATGAGCTCTATCGAGCGGGCAGGGTGGAGCTTGAATTAGTACCTCAGGGCAACCTGGCCGAGCGAATGCGAGCTGCCGGTGCCGGGATTGGGGCGTTCTTCTCCCCCACCGGTGTGGGAACGCCACTCGCTGAGGGCAAGGAATGCCGCACCATCGACGGGCGTGACTACGTCTTGGAATACCCCATCAAGGGTGATGTTGCGTTGATCAAGGCGTTGCGCGCAGACACCCTCGGCAATCTTGTCTACCGGAAGACAGCGCGTAACTTCGGTCCGGTCATGGCGACGGCGGCGAAGATCACGGTCGTGCAGGTTAACGAGATTGTTCAGCCAGGCGGAATCGACCCGGAGGTTGTGATCACTCCCGGAATCTTCGTCGACCGCATTGTCGAGATCGCCAGCGTGAGCCCGCTGGCTGAGACAGGGGCAGCCGGATGAGCATACGGCCCAGATTCGACAAGACTCGCCGGCTCGGTCGAGATGATCTTGCTCGGCTGGTCGCCGCAGACATCTCACCGGGCTCCTATCTGAATCTCGGCATCGGCCAGCCCACTCGGGTCGCAGACTTTCTCGAGCCGGAGAGCGGGGTGATCTTGCACACCGAAAACGGGATGCTCGGCGTCGGTCCGCAGGCTTACGGCGACGACATCGACCCGGATTTGATCAATGCCGGCAAGGTCCCCGTCACCGAGACCCCTGGAGCGGCCTACTTCCACCACGCTGATTCCTTCGCGATGATGCGCGGCGGGCACCTCGATGTCTGCGTGCTCGGTGCTTTCCAGGTGTCGTTCGGCGGCGATCTGGCGAACTGGCACACCGGGGCCGCCGACGCGATCCCCGCTGTGGGCGGCGCGATGGATCTTGCCATCGGCACGAAGGAGGTCTTCGTGCTGATGACTTTGTTCACCAGGGACGGTTCGCCCAAACTAGTCCCCGAGTGCACGTATCCGTTGACTGGCGTCGCCTGCGTCAGCCGCGTCTACACCGATTGCGGGGTGTTCGTGCTGACTGATCACGGCGTCGTGGCACGCGAGACGTACGGGATCGGACGCGATGATCTTGCCGAACGACTGAGGATCCGCTTCATTGAGGCCTGAGACGTGCAACCCTCTCCGAAACAGAAAGAGGTAGCAGCGATGCTCGAAGCAGCCTATGAGCTGGGATCGCCCGCCGAGGGCTATCCGGTACGGATCCGGGCCCGTGGAGCCGCCGTGCTGTCCAACGCGATACTCAACCGCGATACTGCGTTCGCCCCCGCGGAACGCAGGAAGCTGACCTGGAGGGACTGCTCCCGAGCGGAGTGACCAGCATGGAGGGCCAGCTGCGCCGGGTCTACGCGCAATACCGGCGCCAGCCCGATGACCGCTCCAAGAACGTGTTTCTCACGAACATGCGCGACCGCAACGAGGTGCTGTTCTACCGGGTGCTCACCGAGCACCTGGAGGAGATGCTGTCGATCGTCTACACGCCGACAGTCGGCATGGCCATCGAACGGTACAGCCACGAGTACCGCCGTCCGCGCGGAGTGTTCCTCGACGTCAACCACCCCGAGGAGGTCGAAAAGTCGCTGCGCAACTACGGCTTGGCCGGTGACAATGTCGATCTGCTGGTAGCTACCGATTCCGAAGGCATCCTTGGCATCGGTGACCAGGGCGTCGGCGGCATCGACATCTCGATCGGCAAGCTCGACGTCTGCATCGCCGCAGCCGGGTTGCACCCACGGCGGGTGATTCCAGTGGTGCTGGACCTAGGCACCGACAACCTGGCCCTGCTCAATGACGAGATGTACATCGGCAACCGGCATGCTCGGGTGCGTGACCAGCGCTACGACGACCTGATTGACGCGTATGTCAGTGCCGCCACGAAGCTGTTTCCGCACGCCATGCTGCACTGGGAGGATTTCGGCGCCAGCAACGCACGCCGCATCCTGAACAAGTACGCCGACCAGGTGTGCACCTTCAACGACGATATGCAGGGCACCGCCGCCGTGGTGATGGCTGCTGCGTTCGCCGCGGTCAAGGTCGCTGGCAGCGCGATGCGCGACCAGCGGGTGGTCATTCACGGCGCGGGCACCGCCGGAATCCGGGCCGCACGGATCATCGACACCATGATCACTGCCTCGGCGCAGGCGGTCGCCGCACTGTCAGATGGCACTGCCGGCACGAGTCTGCTGCCACCGGTGACCAACCTGCGGATGGTCTCTGCTGCTGTCGCCCTGGCGGTGGCAGGAGCGGCCGAGAAGGAGGGCCTAGCACAGGTGCCGCTGCACGACCCGGTGCAGCAGGTGCACCAGGCAATGTGCCGGCCGCAATATCCGTTGTTCGAAGCGATTTGACCAGTTTGCAGTGCAAGGTCACTGCGCGGCTGCCCACGAGGTTGGGATATCGGCACCGCCCTCCTGGGAAAATCGCTGACCAAACCGTACGTACGTTGGGTGCCGGACGACCTTGCCGGCTACCAAGCTTTCACCCTGCCGGAAAGTCGTGGCGCGTCGGATGAGGCTGTCGGGGACAAACGAGAAAGCGTCGCTGAGGTGGCCTAGGTCTGCCTCAGAGTTCATCCGCATGAGCAGCAGGTTGTCGCATTGAGACAGCACCTCGTCATGCACCTTCTGTGGCCGCTGAGTCGAGGTCAGCAAGTACAGCCCGAACTTCCGGCCTTCGGCCGCAATCAGCGATGCGTAGTTCGTGGCGAGCGCAGTGACTGCGTCCCCCGGTTGTCGAGGGCAGACGTTGTGAGCCTCGTCAATGACGATGAGGCAAGGCTGGCGCCGCGAGCGGTTACGCCAGAGCGTCGACAGAACGGTTTCGGAGATGAGTCGCTGCTCGTGGATGGTGTCGAGCGAACCCAAGTCAACTACCAGGCAGCGCGAAGTCGGCTCCTGCAGCTCATCCACCAG
>JBKPTR010000153.1:0-27292 GCA_046735615.1 Actinomycetota bacterium | reverse complement strand
GACGACGTACCCGCCCGTCTGAAATTCCAATTCGTACAGGGATGCTTGAAAGGTGAACTGACGTCCATCCACCGAAGTTGCAAGCGGCAGAACGTTGCGTTCCAACTCACCGCGTGTCCTCCGATAGTTGTCCACGAGATCCGTCAGCGATTCCGCAGGGGTCACTTCTTCCGCTATCGACCCTGGCCCTCCATCCGACATTGCCATCACTCCTCGAAGCCTCGGGCCGCCAGCGCTCACGACGCCGATCGTCGCGGACATAGCGGACGCGGGGTCCCCACGGCGCCATCCTGTCCGCTCCGCGCTCGCGCGTCCTCACCCAATGCAGGTGAAACAGGTCAGCGACTCTGCCTATCCGTCATCCGCGTAAATGGCATCTCCAACACTGATGTGTCCATCAGTGAGGATGTCGGCGCGAAGTCCGCCACGATGGATCAGTGGACGCAAAATGCCCTTTGTGGTGAGTCGCTCCAGGTGAGCGCAGGGCTCGCACAGACGCTGTCCAAGACACTCGACGTTTCCAACTCGGAATCGCCGACCGACCAAGCTGTTGAGATCGACGCCCCGGGTGATCAAGTTCCGGCGAGCTTCGCTGTACTCGAGCCGACGGCCATCCGGCAGCACGAGTTGATCAAGGACCTCGGCCTCGATGAGCGTCAGATCGTAGCCACGCCCGCCACCTCGAACAGGCGTAAAAGTGCCTGCCCCTGCTTCATATCGATCGCCCACCAGGCCTCGGCCGGCGGCTGCTTGCGCCTCGGGAACGAGCACAACAGGTCCCGTAGCCCTAGCGGCCAACGCAATAGCCTCCAGCCGACCACTTTGCGCCGGATAAGTCGCGGGAGCGGGTAGAGCCGGGTCCAGAGGTGCGACGACATACCCCTGCTGGATTGGCAGGTCAGTCGCTGCCGAGCCCAGCAGAGCAGGTGCCTGCGGGCTGAGTACGACGCCCGCGGGAGTGCCGAACATCACTGCCACGACCGCGTCGCTCGCCGGACCACCGGCTTCGGGGGCAAGGACAGCGATCCAGTAGCCGGGCCAGTTGAAGCGTGCGGGCGCTGCGATCGCAACAAGTCCGACTCCGCGCCCCGCCAACCGACCGCGCCACTGGCCGATGGCACCAGCCAGGCCGTCAGCCGCCTGTGGAATCAACTCGTCGAGCGGAACTTCGGTAACCGAAGCGAGGCTTGCGGCAAAGCCACGGACCACCGGCGCTAGGTCGTCGCGGCCGGGCAACTGTACGTCAAGCACGAATCTAGTGTCCGCGCTAGCCGGATCCGTGGCTACGAGGCGAGCCGGGGACTCCCGCACCGGCGCAATCCGCTGTTTGCTGTTGTGCGATATTGCCTCTGCTGAGGTGCAATCGCCGGAGGTGAGATGACGCAGCGCGAGGAGGGGGCCGCGGGAGAGCCGACCGCTTCTCGGAACTCTGCTCCGGTATCGGTTGTCGACTCCTCACCGTGGGCGCCCCTTGGGCAGCGCGCCTTCCGTTGGCTCTGGCTGGGCATGTTCATCTGCTACATCGGCGTCTGGATGCAGACGGTGGGCGCGCAGTGGCTGCTGGTGGACGCTCCCAATTCGGCCGCTCTGGTCTCCCTTGTGCAGGCGGCTATGACAATGCCCGTGATGTTGTTAGCGCTTCCTGGGGGAGTCTTGGCGGACTCCTTCGATCGGCGCTGGCTGCTCTTCACCGTTCAGGTCTACTTCTTCGTCGTCGCGATCTTGCTGACCGTGCTCACAGCCGCAGGACTGATGCCGCCGGCCCTTCTTCTTGCCCTCACCTTCACCCTGGCCATCGGCGCGGCGGTGCAGCTCCCTACATGGCAGGCCATGATTCCTGAGCTGGTGCCAAGAACGCAGCTGCGAGCGGCGTCCCGGCTGGATATGGTCGCCGTCAACCTGGGCCGTTCGGTCGGGCCCGCGCTGGCTGGTTTGGTGATAGCCGGCTTTGGCGTACCGGTGGTCTTCGCGCTGAACGCCTTGTCGGTGGTCTTCCTCGCGCTCGCCTTGCTCTTCTGGCGTCGGCGGCCGGCCGGATCGCAGGCCCGACGAGAGCGCTTCGTGCCCGCGCTTCGCGCTGGCGGGCGCTACGTCTGGCACGAGCCAATCGTGCGCCGCATTCTGCTCAGGGTAATCCTGTTCATCGCACCCGGGATGGTGCTTTGGGCGCTGCTGCCACTGATCGCCAGTCAACGTTTGGGCCTAGGTGCCGCCGGTTACGGCGCTTTGTTTGGCGCGTTAGGGGCCGGCGCCATTGTCGCGGCTCTTGTGCTCGGACGCGTAAGAGACCACCTGTCTACAAACGGGCTCCTGATCGCGGCCGGCATCGTTTTCGCGGCGGCTTTGGCGATGATCGTACTGGTCTCGAACTTCCTTGTGGCATTGCCGATCTTGCTCTTTGCCGGACTGGCCTGGACGGCCGTGATCTCTACCTTGATCGCCGAGCTGCAGCTGTTCCTGCCGGTCTGGGTCCGCGCTCGCGGCCTTGCCATCTACCTGGTCACTTTCACTGGTTCGATGACGGTGGGAGCACTGATCTGGGGACTGGTCGCCGAAGGCGTCGGCCTGCAGCTGACCTTCTTCACCGCGGCCGTCGTGATGCTTGGCGGAGTCGTCGCTGGACTGTTCTGGCGTCTGCCGGAGACCGGCCACCTCGACAGTGAGCCAGCCATCTACTGGCCGGAGGCACGCCTGGCCTTTGACCCGGGGCTCGACACGGGACCGGTCTTGGTGACGGTGGAGTACATCGTCGCGCCGGATCGGGAGGAGGCCTTTTTGGACGCGATGGACCGCCTCCGACAGTCTCGACGTCGAACCGGGGCGACGCGCTGGGAACTGTACCGAGATGGTGATCGACCAGACCACTTCATCGAGCTCTTCAGTGTCCCTTCATGGGAGGAGCACCTCCGCCAGCACGAGGGCCGTTTGACCGGGGCGGACAGGGAAGTCGAGGAGGCGGCGTTGGCCTTTTCGGATCCGCCGGCACGGGCCGAGCACCTGCTCCCTCCATAGCGGTGATGCGGGCTTTACCCTCATCCCGACGTACGGCTGGCGACTGTCGGTCGACCTGGAGTCGCAAGGCGTTCGAACGCCAGTCAGCTAGTCGACGAGCCGCAGCCCATGATCAGTGTTGTTGAGGCGCTGGCTCCCGTGTGTCGTGACGGTGACAATGTCCTCGATCCGCACGCCAAACCTCCCTGCGAGGTAGATCCCTGGTTCGACGGAAAAGCACATGCCGGGCACCAGCGGTTGCTCCTCGCCCTCGACCATGTACGGCGGCTCGTGAGTGGTGACCCCGATGCCGTGGCCAGTGCGATGAATGAACTGCTTGCCGTACCCGCATCGCTGATGACCTTCCTGGCTGCCCGGTCGATCTCCTGGCAGCTGACACCCGGCCGCACCGCATCGACACCCGCCTGCTGCGCGCGCCGCACAACCTCGTGGACCTCTCTCAGCTCCGAAGCCGGCTCGTCGACGCAAACCGTACGCGTGGTATCCGACGCGTAGCCGAACCGAAGGCCCCCGAAGTCCAATACGACCGCATCACCCGGCTCGATCACCCGATCCCCCGCCTCGTGGTGCGAGTTAGCTCCATTAGGACCAGACCCGACGACCGTGAAGTCGACCTCGTTGTAAGCGGAGTCGGCCGCTTCCCCAGCGGCTGCAAGCCGCATTAGTTCGTTACTGTCCTTGACCGCACGCATCATCGGGAGACTTTCGGTCAGCGACCGGTAACGTGACCGCGGCAGCGCTCGTTGCAGCCCGAGAAGATGCATTGCCCACGCCGAGTCGGAGATGCCGAATTCGCCATCTGATCGAAGTAGCGGACTGGCTACCTCATAGGGATCGGTGCCGTCCTGCCAATCGACGAGCGAAACGCTGCCCGTGCCCTCGGCAGCCTCGGCGTCGGGCCGCTCCAGGATCGGGACAAGGAGAGTCGGTTCATTGTCGGGGGACAGGACGAGCATAGTCAGCCGCTCAGTGGCGGCCGTCGGGTGATACCCCGTGAGCCAGACCAGGTCTGGGCCCGGCGTGACAATGACTCCAGCAAGGCCACTCTCCACCGCAGAGCTCAGGACGCGCCTCATTCTCGCTGCGAAGTCCTCATTGGTGAATGCTGCCGGCACCGAAAGACTCATCGTTTTCATCGCGGCTCTTCCCGCTTCCACTGACTCCGACCTTGCGCTGAATATCCCCCACCAAGGGTGATGCCGCATCGCCGGCAAGATGTTTGACTCGGCGCATGTGTAGATGGATGGCCTACTCAGGAGACCCAATTCTCGCCGAAGAGCTGCTCTTCAAACCTCAGCACTCGATCATCGATCAAAGCCTCCACTCCCGTCTTGGAGCCACTACAACCAATGGCGACGGATTCGGGATCGGTTGGTATGGCGAGGGCGCCGAGCCGGCGGTGTTCAAGAGCATCGAGCCGGCATGGAATGACGTCAACCTGCGGGAAGTCGCCGGTCAGGTACGCACTCCAGTGTTTTTTGCCCACATCCGGGCATCGACCGGTACGCCGGTACAGCGCAGCAATTGCCACCCATTTCGCCACGACCGCTGGCTGTGGATGCACAACGGCGGACTCCGTGACTTCCACCACACCAAGCGAGATCTCCTGATGGAAGTCGATCCGGTGCTGTATCCAGACATTGAAGGGTCGACAGACTCCGAGACCTTGTTCTTCTTGGCACTCACCTTCGGCCTGACCGAGGATCCGTTTGACGCGGTCGCGCGCGCTATCGGTTTCGTGGAGAAAGTCGGACACGATCACGGCGTCGAGTACCCGTTCCAGGGAACCGTCGCCACCACAAACGGCGAGTCCATCTGGGCCTTCCGTTACTCCAGCGAAGGCGAGAGCCGGTCGCTGTACTTCTCCACCAACGTTGCGACACTGCGTCAACTGCACCCTGAGGTGGAGATCCTCCACGGCTTGAGCGAGGAGACCCGGCTGGTGGTTTCTGAACCACTCGGCGACCTCCCCGGAGCATGGAACCAGGTACCGGAGTCCGCGGCCGGCGTGGTCCGTCCCGGCACTGACGAGATGCGCTCCTTCCGGCCCATCGCGCCCTGAGAAAACGACAATGGCTGCATGCGGATGCGGACGCCGCTGGCTGTCGTTGTTGCGCTGGTTGCGATCCTGGCCGTCGGCTGTGGTGGACAGATAAGGGCGTCCTCACCGCAGATTGCGCCTGGTCCAGCTTGCCCATCATCGGGCACTCCGCCATCTGAGGGCTGCTGGCAAGCCGTCCTGCCGCGGGAAGCGGAGGCTATCCTGCCGATCCGGGCTCTGAGAACACACCCCTATCGGAACCGGGGCGGTTTCCTCTCACGTTGACCCCGCACATCGCGTACCAGGGCAACCTCTGGATGACTGCGCAAACTCGCGCCTACTCATCTCCGGATGGTCTGACCTGGACCGAGCACCACAAGACCGATTGGGGCGAACGAATCTATGAGTCGCTGGTCTACTTCAAAGGCCGGCTGTGGATGTTGGGCGGACTCGACTACCAGGCCAGCACCTTCCTGAACGACATCTGGTCGTCTCCGGATGGCGTGACGTGGACCAGACATGAAACGGCTGCCTGGCCGGCACGCGGAAGCCACACTCTGGTGGTCTACCAGAACCGAATGTGGTTGTTCGGAGGCGCCAATCACATTGCCGACGACCGCTCGACTGATGGCTTCTTGAACGACGTGTGGGTGTCCGAGGACGGTATTGACTGGACACCGGTGACGCCCACCGCCCCCTGGTCACCTCGCGACAAGGCCGGCGTTGTGGTCTTCAACGATGAGTTGTATCTCGTCGGCGGCCAGGGCACGGCTGACCTGTGGCGCAGTTCGAACGGTCGCGACTGGACTCGACTGTCGGCTGAGGCTGGCTGGGGACCGCGCGACGATTTTGCCCGCGTCGTCTACGACGGCCGGATGTGGGTGTTCGGTGGCTGGAAGGGCCGGTCTACCAATGCCCTCAATGACGTGTGGTACTCCCGCGACGGAAGGAGCTGGAGTCGACAGACTGATCATGCCCCGTGGGCACCAAGATCACCGATCGCCGTTGTCTTCCACGACAAGATCTGGATCTACAGCGGCAAGCACACCGGTGCTGATGACAACTGGGGTGGCGACTTGTGGCAGATGACCAGCGGCACCACCGGTTAACGCTGACCAAGACTTCATACTGTTCCCGTGCCGATTCGATTTCCGATCAAGACGTCCCGGTTGATCATCCAGCCGATGCAGCTGGACGATGCCGAGGCGTTGCTCGCCGTCTACGGCGATACCGAAACCATGCAGCATCTGAATTCTGAGTTGCCGTCCAACGTCGCAGAGGCCCGCGAATGGGTGCAGATCAAGATCGACCTCTTTGACCGTGATGGCCAATTGAGCCTCTGGACTGTCATTCACACTGAGTCCGGGCAGATTGTCGGCGATGTCGGTCTGCAGCATGAGGATTACGGATCCGGTCCGGTGGTTGGTATCGGCGGGCGGGGCAATCGACAGTTCTGGCGTCAAGGGCTCGGCTTCGAGGCAGCCGCCGCGACCATTGCTGTCGGATTCGAGCAACTGAGTCTGGAAACCATCGGTGCTGAAACGCGTCCTGAGAATCTTCCGGCCCAGGCCTTGCTCGCCAAGCTCGGGATGCGACCTTCGGGCACGAACACGCAGGGATGGCCGGTTTACATGATCACTCGTGGAGAGTGGTTGGCACGGTTTGGGCAGGCCACCTAGCGGTCGTTGAGCAGCCCTAGGCGACGAGGGTCCTTGTCTCCCATTGACCCTCGCCGAGCAGGACGAGCTCGTTGGTGTGGAGGTTCTCCAGACTGCTCCGATGGCCGACGCTGACGATGGTGCAATCGGGCATCCGCTCACGTACGAGCCCGTAGATTGCGTGCTCCATGCCCTCATCGAGCGCGGATGTGGTCTCGTCGAAGAATGCCAGGGACGGCCGCGTGATCAGAATGCGGCCGAATGCCAGCCGCTGTTGCTCGCCGGGCGACAGCGTCCTGGACCAGTCGGTCTCCATGTCCAGCCGGTCTGCGAGGTGCCCGAGCTGCACGGCACGCAGTGTCTCGGCAGCAACGTCGTCGCTCAGCGTCTCGGCAGGAGACGGGTAGGCCAGTGCCATACGTAACGTGCCCTGCGGCAGGTAGGGCTGCTGGCCGCAGAACATTGCCTGGCCGTTCATAGGCCGCTCGATGGAGCCATCGACGTACGGCCACAACCCGGCGAGGCTGCGCAGCAGGGTCGTCTTCCCGCTGCCGGAGGGCCCCTTGACCAGTAGCGACTCCCCGCCTGCAAGATTGAGATCCAGGTCGGTCAGCAGCGGCTGTCCATCCGGGAGGCGTACGTCGAGGTCGTTGACACCAAGCCCGGCTGCGCGCTGCTCAGTAACTGGCACCGGCAAAGCGCGTGCCTCTTCGTTGGCGTCGAGCAGCCCGGTGAGCCGGTTCAGCGACGCCCGGTAGCTGGCAAAGTCGTCGTAGGCAAGACGGAAGAAGGACAGAGCGCCCTCAACCTGTCCGAAGGCGGTCGCAGTCTGGTTGACATCGCCGAGCGTGATCTGCTGGCTGAAGAATCGCGGCGCCTGAATGATGTAGGGGAAGATCACCGCGATCTGACTGATGACCAGGTTGAATCCCTGGAACTTCAGGCTCCGATACACGATCGCCCAGGTATTGGCGATCACCGCTGCGAATCGCCCCATCAACCCGGCGTTCTCCACCTGTTCGCCGCGATAGAACGCAATGTTCTCGGAGTTGTCGCGGATCCGCACCAGGGCGTAGCGATAGGAGGCGGTGAGCAGCTCGTTCAGAAAATTGAGCCGGATCAGCGGCCTGCCGATGCGGAAGGCGAATACCGTCGCGATGATCACGTAGATAAATGCGAGGAAGACCATTGCTCGTGGGATCTGAAGTCCGAAGGCCGTTATCGGGCCCGACAGCTGCCACAAGATGATCGTGAAGGAGACCAGCCCAACACACGATGACACGGCCCCGAGCCCCAAGGACTGCGAGTCGGATGTGAAAGACGTGACGTCTTGCTGAATGCGCTGATCCGGGTTGTCGACTGGCGTACTGACAAACCGCATGCGGTAGTAGGCCGTGCCACTCAGCCAGTCACCAGCCATCCGCTGGTTGAGCCACAGCCGCCAGTGAATGATCTGCGCCTGGGAGACCCAGTAAGTAAAGAGCACGAGTACGACGTTGATCGTCGCCAGGATTCCGAAGATGCCGATGTACTTCCAGAATGCCGCGGCGTCTAGCCGCTGCATCGCTGTGAGCAACCCGTTTCCCTGGTAGGAGAGAACGACATCGAGGCGGACCGAGGCCACCGTCAGCATCAAGAGCAAAGCAACAGTCAAAATCGGACGCCAGGCGAGCCAGCCGCGCCGGCGTGGGATGAAGTACATACCTGATAGCCGCCAGAATTGTCGACCCCAGCGCGTCCGCCGGATCAGGAACCAGCCCACCAATACGAAGCCGATGAGGACGAGAACCCACACCCCGAAAACCCACAATAGGCTGTTCAACCATTCGGTTGACCAGTTGACCGACGGCATATTTCCTCCAAGCTTTGGCCCCACCCAAGGGTGCGCTTACCTTAACGCCTGATCGCCAGCCCGAAGGGCCTGCTCATCGCTCAGGCACGCGCCAGCCCGCTACGCAATGCCCTTGCGGCTTTCACGCAATGCATGCGCCCTGAGCCTGTCGAAGCGTGGCTCTCTGCCCTTCGACACGTGCCGTCCTGAGCCTGTCGACGGGCTCACGGCAGATCCGCCTCAGTACGCAGCCGGCGACGTTCGCTTCGCCGCTCCACGAGGGAATAAAGCACGGGTACCAGAAGCAGGGTCAACACGGTCGAGGAGACCAGGCCACCAATCACGACGATCGCCAACGGCCCGGAGATGAAGGCACCGCCCCCCGTCAGGCCCAGCGCCATCGGAATCAGTGCGAAGATCGTCGCGCAGGCCGTCATGATGATCGGCCGCAAGCGCAGCCGAGCACCGTCGATGATCGCAGAGCGCAAATCCTCGCCGCGGCGGCGGTACTGATTGATCAAGTCGATCAAGACGATCGCATTAGTTACCACGATTCCGATCAACATCAGCAGACCCACCATGGCTGGCACTCCGAGCGGCGTGTCAGTGATCAGCAGTCCGGCGATCGCGCCGGTCGCCGCGAATGGAATGGAGACCATCAAGATCAGTGGTTGCACCAAGCTACGGAACGTCCCGACCATGATCATGAAGACCAGTGCGATAGCCACCAGCATTGCCAGACCCAGCTGGCTGAACGCGTCGCGCTGATTCTCGGCGGCACCGCCAAGCGTCGCCGTCACACCCGGTGGCAGATCAGTTATCGAGTCCAGCCGGTTTTGGATGGTTGCACTGAGCGCACCCAGGTCGCCGGCGTCCGGCGTCGCGGTGATCGTGACCGATGGAGTTCCCTCGATCTGCGTGACCGTCGTCGGCGCCATAACCTCGCTGACCTTCGCGACGTCCTTGACCTTGACCGGTTTGGCGCGTACATCGGGCAGCGCCTCCTGTTCATCCTGCAGCCTCTCCTGCTTCGCCCGCTGCTCCGCAGTCTGCTGTGTCTGCTCGTCAAGCGCGTCCATCTGCTTGTCAAGCTGCTTGATGTTCTCGTCGATCTGGTCGATGCTCGCTTCGATCTGCTCGATGCCCTTCTCTGTTTGACTCACCGCCGCAGTGAGCTGGGTGACCTGTTGCGTCCACTGCTGTATCCGCAGCTGCTGCGCGAGCTGGTCGCTCGTCACCGGGACAGGTGTAGCGTCCGGGTTGGGCGGAGTCGGCCGAGGGGGGTTTGCCTTGAGCTTTGCGAGCTCCGCCCGGGTGACCTCCAGCTGGTGTCTCGTCTTGCGTAGCTGATCCAGGCTGTCAGACCGGCTTTGCAAGAGCTTGGATTGCTGCTTAAGCAGCTCGTCGCGCTGATCGCTCGTAGCGTCGTCGGCTGTGCGCTGCTGCTCATCGGCGAAAGCCTTTTGCTTGTCGGCGAGCTTGTCGGAAGCCTTTTCCTGCGCATTCTGTTGCTGCAACTGGCTCACGGGAAGCTCGAGATTGCCGACGTCGGACGGACTCGATTCGTCCGCAGCCTGACTGTGAACGAAGATGTCGCGCTGTTCGCCGGCGAGAGTGACAGAACCGACTCGAGTGCCGTGCAGAGCGTTTGAAATCGCTTGGCCGATGTCGCCCTGAGTGAAGCCCCGCGATGCCGCCTTCTTCTTGTCGGGAGTCACCTTGAGCACCTTGCGCTGCTCCTCAAGGTTGCTCCGGATGTTGGTGAGGCCAGCAATAGTCTCCAGCTCCTGTTCGACGCGCTTGGCGCCGGTCTGCAGGCTTGCAGTGTTCTCGCTGGAGACCGTGACCGTGAGGTCATTCGTGGTCGATTCGTTATTGGTCGTTGTTACGGTGACCTCGCCGGCGGATTCGTCGAGCTCGGCCATCTGCTGCTGGAGCTGGGGTCGTAGGGTGTCAGCCCTCGCCCCATCGACGAGCAAGACCGTGAACTCCGCGGTATTGGTGCTCGGCGTTGCGCCGGGAACGAGACTGCCGCCGATTGTCACCAAGTAGCTCTTCACTTGTGGGTCGGCAGCCAAGATGTTCTCGACCTGCTCCGCCCCCGTGCTCGTGGTTGAGAGCCTCGTGCCCGGTGGCATTTTTTGGTGAATGGCGAGGGTGGTCTGGTCGGTGACCGAGCCGATGAAATCAGTCTTCAACAACGTTGCCGCGCCCAGCGTTGCGATGAAGACAACCAAGGCAATACCGAGTGTGATGAACGGCCGCCGCAGGCCGAACCGCAGGATCGGCAGGTAGCCGCGCTGCAGCCTGGTCACCTTGGTTTCCTCGGGAGTATGCGCCTCTGCTTCTGTCGCCACCACGGCCTGTTCCCCGGCAGACTGGGCCGCGAGCTCCTGTCCGCGCATCCCGCCCCGCAGGAACCAGTACGCCAGCACCGGCACGATGGTCATGGATACAAGCAGCGAGGCACCCAGCGCCACGGCGACCGTGATCGCAAATGGTCGGAAGAGCTCACCGACTACGCCGGACACGATGGCCACCGGAGCGAATACTGTGACCGTTGTCAGCGTCGATGCGGTGACCGCGCCGGCCACTTCCTTGACCGATGCAACGACGTCGCCAGTCGTCAGAGTCCGATGTCCAGTGGCGCGACGCTTGATGTTTTCCACGACGACGATCGAGTCGTCAACCACCCGACCGACCGCCACCGTGAGCGCAGCCAGAGTGAAGATGTTGAGCGAGTAATCGCCGAGTTGGAGACCGATCATGGCGATGAGTAGCGACAGTGGAATTGAGATCGCTGTGATCAAGGTCGCGCGAAGCGAGAACAAGAAGAGCAAGATCACGAGCACAGCAAAGGCCAAGCCGAGCAGGCCCTCCACCGCGAGGTCGTGGATCGATTGTTCGATCAGAGGTGCCTGGTCGAAGATCGTGGTGATGGTGGTGTTGTTGCCAAGCTTCCGCTCGAGGCTCGGGATCGTGGCGGCTACGGCGTGCGAAATCTCCACCGCATCCGCATCGACGTCCTTGAGAACAGCAACGCTGAGCGCCGGCCGGCCCTCGGCGCGAGCAATCGAGGTCGACTCGATGGAGTCCACCTTGACATCGGCGACGGCGGAGAGCGGTACTGGACCGTCAGGAGTTGGCACTTGGACGGCTTGAAACTGCTTCACGGTGTTGGCAGAGGTGCCAACCTCGACGGCGAGCTCGAGGTTCTTGTCGAAGCTGCTGCCAGCGGGAGTGATCGTCGCCTGTCCCTGCACAACCTGAGTGACCGCTTGAGCAGTAACGTCGTGCTTACGAAGGTCGGGCGGCCGCAGCGTCACCAGAAGCTGCGTGGTGTTCTGTCCGGTCACAGTGACACTGCGCACGCCATCGATGCCCGACAGCTCCGGCACCGCGATGTTCTCGACCCGGCGGCTGGCTTCGTCCAGAGAAGCGTCAGAGGCGACGGCGAGGAGCAGCACGGGGATGTCGTCGGTTCTGCCCGTGATGACATCCGTCTCGACCTCATCCGGCAGCGTAGGTTTGATCCCGTCGACGGCATTGCGGACGTCGGCGACCACCTTGTCAGGGTCGAGGCCGTACTCCCATTCGACGGTGATCGTGGCAATCCCGTTGGAAGAGGTCGATTGAACCTTCGTGATCCCCGATACGCCGCTAAGCGCGCGCTCCAGCGGTGTCGACACGTCGTCGGCGATGATTTGTGGTGATACGCCTGGATAGTTCGCGGTGACGATCGCGGTAGGTACCTGGATTGACGGAAGCAACTCCTGCTTGAGACCGAGAGTTGCGAGCACCCCAAAGACGATGATGGCCAACGTGGCGAGGCCGACGATCATGCGGTTGGCCAGACTAAGCCGCGTCAGGGAGGTCACAAGCGAGCTCCCTTCTACGCGCGGTCGGGCAAGACCAGGCCGTCACTTAGGCCGACATCGAGACGATCTTTCGCATGGAGCTTACAGTTAGCGCGACATCAATAATCAAACCGTTACGATCCTTCTCAAGAAGGACGTCGATGACTAACGACAGGCCGACCAATGACCGGGACCGCCCGCGATGACGCGGCTGCTAGCAGCGAACAGGAAGAGTTAATCAGCTGTCTGGAGCGCGTGCAGGAAAGTTTTGAACGCCGAGCGCTGTCCTCGATGGCGGAGCCACTGATCTCGACCCCGCTCACGATGCAGCAGCTGAAGGTCCTGACCATGATCGCGATCGATCCGGAACGGGCGACCGGTCACGAACTGGCCGTTCAGCTGAAGGTGTCCGTGGCTTCCATGTCCGGCCTCGTCGATCGACTCGTGGAACACGGGATGGTCAGTCGAAGTGAAGACCCCAGCGACCGGCGGGTACGCCGGCTCACTGTGACCCCCGAGGGCAGCGACACAATTCGTAGCCTGCTGAGCTCGGCCGGCACTATGCCGACTCCCGTCCTGCGCCGACTGGCCATTGAGGACCTACGGGCGCTCGTACAGGGAATTCTTGCCTTCGACCGCGCCGTCCAAGACTTGGCCGGGGACAATTCGGTCGCAACATGATCATGACGGCTGCGACTCTGTCGGCGAATTTCCGACCAATGCGGGCTTTGGAGCCTTAATCCCCGGCTCAGGTGTCCAAAAGCTGCCACCAGGTCGGAAATTTGATCTATCTCAGAGGGCCACGCCTTAGCGGCGGGATGCCGAATCAGCAGCATCTCCAAGTTCGACGGGACCAATGCACTGGCAGACATGACGCTCAACGTGGCCGCCGTGGTGGGTTTGAGACCGGATTAAGCGATCGCGGCTCTCGCCATCTCCTCAAGCTCTGCCATCAGCGCCCGGTGAGGGTGGGGCCCGTGGCTGATTCGTGCGACGCCGGCATTCGCCCAATCGGCCTTTGGCGGTGCGCCTGGGAAGGAGATCAGGTTCAGCGGCAGCGGCACTTCCTTGACGATCGTCTCGACCTGCCGCGGATCGGCGAGGCGGGGGATGAAGAACCCGCTAGCGCCGGCGTCGGCGAAGGCCTTCCCGCGCTCGATCGCTTCGTCGACCAGCGCCGAGTCATGCGTCTGCGTCTTGATGTACAGGTCGGTGCGAGCGTTGATGAAAAACTGGTCGCCGACGGCGCGGCGGATCGCCTCGATGCGCTTCGCCTGCAACGTCAACGGGTGCAGGCCCTCGCCGCCGATGACCTGGTCCTCGAAATTGCAGCCGACCGCGCCCGTCGTGGCCAGGCGGACGACATTATCGGCGCCTTGGTCCGGGTCATCGGAATAAGCACCTTCGAAATCGACGGTCAGCGGCAGTTCGGTCGAGTCGGCGATGCGCTTTGCGTTCGCCAACGCGAAATCGATCGGCACGCCCTGCCCGTCGGGCCAGCCGTTGGCGTCGGCAACCGGATGGCTGCCAGTGGCGAGCGCCTTGGCCCCGGCGCGGATGACGGCATGGGCGCTGCCGACGTCCCAGATGTTGTAGAGGATCACCGGATCGCCCGGTACGTGCAGTGCGGCGAACGCCTCGAACTTCGTAGGCATTAGCTCCCCCTTATCGAACGCTGTCGAGATTGGGCTTCAGCTGCTCGATCCAATCGTCGGACTCTGGCAGCGAGGCGTCAGTCTAGCGCGTGTCGCACTTCTGTTCTTCGGGGGTCAACTCGCACTGATACATCACGATCAGGCGGCGGGACCGACGTTCTGCCGCACGTCAAGCGCGAGTGAGCGCCCGTCCGCTGAGGAGGCGGACATTGGTCCACCGCGTACCGGGCGTTCGGCAATGGCTCGACGTTCGTTGTCGCGGACCCGCGGCTCGTAGTGGGCGAAGTAGATCTTGCCGATGAGTTCACGCCGGCTACGGACATCGGTCTTTTCGAAGACAGCTTTTAGGTGTTCCTGAACCGTATGCGGCGAGAGCACCAGTTTCGCGGCGATCTGCGAGGTCGATCTGCCCTGGAGGACCATGCTGGTCACCTCCTGCTCCCGGTCGGTCAATCCGTACGCCGACATGAGCAGCGACGAGATCTGACTGGGGTGCGCCGGTTCGATGATCACAGCGACCTGTCGTGAAGCGGTCGAAACGAAACGAGCGGCATGAAGCACCAGCCAGCCTCCCGAGCGGGACCGAACGCGAGCCATCGCGACCTCCCCGGGACGGTCACGATTCTCGACGCTCCGCCGCGCCCGACCTGCTACGGATAGCACTGACCAGGGCAATCTGCCCGGATCCAAATCCCCATCGGGAAGATCGGCCAGCCAATGCTGCGCCGCCGGCGTTGCCGACTCCACCTCCCATGTCTCGGAGAGCACAACCAGACCTGGAGCATCCGGCACCTCGGCATTGAGGGCCTGTCCGACCAGGAGAGCCCGTCGTGCGCCGGCGGCGAGAAAACCCGGGGCCAATGCCCATGGATGAACTCAACGGGTCGCGCGCCGCCCAGCTGCGCCAGGCTGGCACGCCACCGTCCTGGACGAGCTAGCGAGCAGACATGCTTTTGGTCTGCGAGCAAGCGAGGAGTCAGCGGCAGACAAGCGCCAGCCTCACCGAGGTAGCGCGTGATCAAACTCCGCGTGGGACGTAGGCGAACACCTCCGGATTGGGCCCGGTCCGTCCCTCCTCGTCCTTGTCAAGTGCACTGATCGCGGCTATGTCCTCGGGCTCCAGCTCGTAGTCGAAGATCTCAAAGTTCTCCTTCATGCGGGCTGGTGTCGTTGACTTGGGAAAGATCACGTCGCCACGTTGAATGTGCCAGCGCAGCGTCACCTGCGCGGGCGTCCTTCCCAATCGACTGGCGATCGCGCCAATCGTCGGATCGTTGAGAACTCGGCCTTTTGCGATTGGTGACCAAGCCTCAGTGACGATCCCCAGCTCCGCGTTGGCGGCACGGACCTCCTCATTGCACAGGTAAGGATGAACCTCGATCTGATTCACCGCTGGTACGACTTCGCTCTCCTGAACGAGGCGTCGCAGGTGCGCGACCTGAAAGTTGGACACTCCGATGGAACGGGCCCGCCGGTCGCGGTAGAACTCCTCAAGCGTGTGCCAGGTCGAAACGAAGTCACCGCCGTACAAGGTCGGCAGCGGCCAGTGGATCAAGAAGAGGTCAACATGGTCCGAGCCCAGTGCCTCGAGAGTGCCGTCGAAGGCTCTGCGCGCATCGTCCGGCCGGTGGTACCCGTTGTTGAGCTTGCTGGTGATGAAAACCTCGCCGCGATCCAGGCCCGAAGCCCCAACGGCCTCCCCCACTTCCTTTTCATTGCCGTACATCTCGGCGGTATCGATGTGCCGGTAGCCGACCGTCAGAGCCTCAGCCACAGCGTCAGCTGTCTCAGACGGGTCAATCTTGAAGACTCCGAAGCCAAGCTGCGGAATGGTCTGGCCGCTGTTCAGCGGAAGATCTGGAGCTGCCACGCGCTCTCAGCTCTCCGGTGCCTGCTTGAGCGGATCCGCGTCGCGCTCCTCTGCACCCTTATCTCCATACGCTGCGGCGAGCTCATCGACGCTGTCGCTCCGCACTTTCTCAGCCTGAGTGTCGCCAGCCTCGCCTGCGGCGGCTGAGACATCCGCAGCGGCCGTTTCGCCCGATTCGATCTGTTCCGGCCCCTGCTGAGCCTTGAGGGCCTCCTCGGTGGCGCTCAGCCGAGCCATCAACGTACGGGCGACGATCTGTTGTCTCGTCGTCGTGCGCTGTGAGCGTCCCCGGAATATGAAGCTGACGGCCCAGTGCAACATCGTGGTCAGCCGGTTCTTGAAGCCGATGAGGTACATCACGTGGACACCAAGCCACATCAGCCATGCGAAGAACCCGGCGAGATGAATTCTCTTGCCGACGCTGGCGACAGCGTGGAACCGGGAGATGGTCGCCATGCTGCCCTTGTCGAAGTACTTGAAGGGCTCTCCCGGCGGCTCTCCGCGGAGCCGGCGCACGATTTGGCCGGCCGCATACTTCCCACCCTGCATGGCGACTTGGGCCACGCCCGGCAGGTTGTTCAGCGCCATCATGTCGCCAACGACAAAAATCTCAGGATGTCCGGGCAAGGTGAGGTCAGGGTTCACCTTCACCCGACCGGCGCGATCGATCTCGGCACCACTCTGTTCGGCGAGCTGCTTGCCGAGGGGTGATGCACTCACCCCAGCCGCCCACACCTTGCACCGGCAGCGGATCCGCCGCTCGTTGCCGTCAGCGTCGATGATGTCGACGCCGGTGTTGTCAACGCTGACCACCTTGGCGTTGAGCTCCACGTCCACCCCCATGCTCTCAAGCTGTTGGCGGGCGGCGTTGGAAAGCTTGTCTCCAAACGCACCCAGTACGGCGGGGGCAGCATCGAGGAGAATGACCTTCGCCTTCTTCGTGTCAATCCGGCGGAACTCCCGCGGAAGCGTACGATGGGCCAGCTCGCTGATCTGACCCGCCATCTCGACGCCAGTAGGACCGGCACCGACGACAACGAACGTCAGCCACTCGTCCCGCTCCGCCGGGTCGTCACACAGCTCAGCAAGCTCAAAGCATCCGAAGATTCGACCGCGCAGCTCCAATGCATCATCGATGCTCTTCATCCCTGGAGCCCACTCGGAGAATTGATCATTGCCGAAATACGACTGACCCGCACCTGCGGCGACGATCAAGCTGTCGTACGCCGTCACGGTGGTGCCCAGCGGACTGACTGAGGTGACGGTCTTGGCGTCAATGTTGATATCGGTGACTCGACCGAGCAGCACCGTCGCGTTCTTCTGCCTCTTGAGCACCTCACGGGTGGCTGGAGCGACTTCGCCTTCGGACAAGACGCCGGTCGCAACCTGGTAGAGCAGCGGCTGAAACAGGTGGTGTGAAGTCCCGCTGATCATGATGACGTCCACCGGAGCCTTCTTCAGCCCTTCGGTGGCCCAGAGCCCACCGAAGCCGGAGCCGATGATCACGACCCGATGCCTGCTCGATGTGCGATCAACAGGAGATGGGCTTGCAGGACTTGGCGCGGGGGTTTCTACCGTCATGACTCACTCCTCGCTGTCGCTGGTGCGGGCTACCTGGGACCGCTGCTCAGCAGAGTGCGGAAGACCCGGGTAACCGGTTTCATCATGCCGCTTTTGCTCAGCAATAGTCCCAGTGACAGCCCGAATTGGCCACCTTTCGCCGATCGGATCGCCGCCGAGTCGAGCTGTCTTGGTAGGTCGGCCGCTACCGGCTCATCGGCGCTTTCGCAGCCGATGCGGTGGCTCGAAGTGCTCGGGACTTGGAGGCGGCGCGCTCCTCCTCCGGTACGACAGTCGTCGACAACACGATCATTGAGTGTGAGTCCACCCGGTGGCTTGACCTCGCTCGCCACGGACGAACATTGGGCGGATCGACCTGTCCGGTGGCAGTATCGAGTCGCACCAGCCAGTCCTGGCCGAGCTCCCCAGCCGGCATGGTGAACTTGATCGGTTCCGAGTGCGCATTGAAGAGCAACAAGAAATGATCGTCGGTGATCGGTCGGCCGACCGCATCGAGTTCGGGGATGGCGTCCCCGTTAAGAAAGACCATCAGGCTGCGGGCGAATCCGGAGTTCCAGTCGGCCTCGTCCATCTCTGAGGCATCGGGCTTGAACCACAAGATGTCGCCGAGCTCGCTCCTGCCGCCGTGCTTGGCGTCGCCGGCAAAGAACCGTCTTCGCCGCAGTATCGGGTGAGCCTTACGCAAGTTGATCGCCGCCGACGTGAAAGCCAGCAGATCCTTCTGGTCCGCGTTGAGATCCCAGTCGACCCAGGACAGCTCGTTGTCCTGGGCATAGACGTTGTTATTACCCCGCTGAGTACGGCCGAGCTCGTCTCCGTGAGCCAGCATCGGAACGCCTTGACTCACCATCATCGTCGTTATGAAGTTCCGCTGCTGGCGCAGCCGCACGGCGTTGATCGCGGGATCGTCGGTCTCGCCTTCTACTCCGCAGTTCCAAGATCGGTTGTGACTTTCGCCATCATTGCCGTCCTCCCCGTTCGCCTCGTTGTGTTTCTCGTTGTAGGACACCAGATCCCGCAACGTAAAGCCGTCATGGGCGACCACGAAGTTGATCGACGCCGTTGGGCGCCGGTCTGAGTGTTCGTAGAGGTCGCTGGAACCGGTGATCCGCGAGGCGAACTCCGCCAGCGAGGCCGGCTCGCCGCGCCAGAAGTCCCGGACGGTGTCGCGGTACTTGCCGTTCCACTCGGTCCACAAGGGAGGGAAATTGCCGACCTGATAGCCGCCGTCACCCAGATCCCATGGTTCGGCGATCAGTTTGACCTGAGAGATCACCGGGTCCTGCTGGATGATGTCGAAGAAGGCCGACAGTCTGTCTACCTCATGAAACTGCCGGGCGAGCGTCGCAGCAAGATCAAATCGGAACCCGTCGACGTGCATGTCCAAGACCCAGTAGCGCAACGAGTCCATGATCAGCTGCAGCACGTGGGGGTTGCGCATCAGCAGGCTGTTGCCCGTGCCGGTGGTGTCGTAGTAATGCTGCTTGGCATTGTCGACGAGGCGGTAGTAGGCGGCGTTGTCGATGCCGCGGAAAGCGATCGTCGGTCCGAGCTCGTTGCCTTCCGCGGTGTGGTTGTAGACCACGTCCAAGATCACCTCGATGTTGGCCTGGTGCAGCGACTTGACCATCGCTTTGAACTCGGTGGTCTGCTGACCGAGGTCGAAACCGCTCGTGTAGCCGTTGTGGGGGGCGAGGAAGCCGATGGTGTTGTAGCCCCAGTAATTCGACAGGCCACGATCGACGAGGTGAATGTCGTTGACAAATTGATGCACGGGCATCAGCTCAACCGCTGTGATGCCGAGCGAGGTCAGGTGCTCGATGATCGCCGGGTGACCGATGGCCGCATAGCTTCCCCGAATGTCGTCCGGGATGCCGGGATGAGTCATCGTCAGACCCTTCACATGCATCTCATAGATGATGCTCTCGTGGTACTCATGCCGCGGCGGTCGATCATGAGCCCAGTCGAAGTACGGGGTGGTGACCACCGACAGCATGGTATGGCCGAGGGAGTCAAGATCATTGAATGCCGGCGGGTCACTGAAGCGGTATGAGAACAGCGACTCGTGGCCGTCGATCTGGCCACTGATGGCTTTGGCGTACGGGTCGAGCAGCAGCTTGGACGGGTTGCATCGATGGCCTCGGGCAGGGTCGTACGGGCCGTAAACCCGGTAGCCGTAGCGCTGGCCCGGCTGGATCCGTGGAAGGTAGGCATGCCAGACATACCCATCGACCTCGATCAGCTCCACGCACGTCTCCTGGCCGTCGTCGTCGATCAAGCAGAGCTCAACCTTGGACGCCGCTTCGGAGAAAACCGCGAAGTTCACCCCGGTGCCATCGAATGTCGCACCTAGCGGATATGGCCTGCCCGGCCACATGTCCACGCTCTGACCTTGCACGTCCACTGACTCCAGCACCGCACGCTCCTCGCCCCTGTATAGGCCGCAAGCCCCTGAGTACCCAACGCTACGACGCACAATGAGATCCGTGCGAAGCGAGCCCTCCGTGCTCCACCTCGACCTCGACGCTTTCTACGCGTCGGTCGAGCAGCGAGACAAGCCGTCGCTCCGTGGAAAACCCGTCGTTGTTGGCGGTCTCGGCCAGCGAGGAGTAGTCGCCACCGCCTCGTACGAGGCACGTGTTTTCGGCGTACGGTCGGCGATGCCGACGCATGAGGCACGGCGTCGCTGCCCGCACGCGGCGTTCCTTGCCGGCCGATTCGCCGCGTACCGCGTGGCAAGCCGCCAGGTCATGGACGTGTTGCACCAGCTTTCTCCGCTGGTTGAACCGCTCTCCTTGGACGAGGCATTTGTTGATCTTCGGGCAGCGACGAATCCGGTGGACTTCAGCCGACCAGGCCTGGAGGAGCTGATCACGCAGCTCAAGAACAAGGTCAAGGCGACCACGAACGGCCTGACAGCTTCAGTAGGCATCGGCACCTCGAAGTTCGTCGCCAAGATCGCCAGCGAGCTGGCCAAGCCCGACGGCAGCTCCATTGTGGAGGCAGGTGCGGAACTGGAGCTGCTGCGGCCTATGACGGTTTCCGTCATTCCCGGCGTCGGCCCAGTCACTCAGGAGAAGCTGCACCGCATCGGCATCCACACGGTGGCCGACCTCCAAGGGTGCTCGCCCGATGAGTTGGCTCAAGTGATCGGCAAGACGCATGCGCAAGCCCTACTTGAGCTGGCATACGCACGTGACGACCGGCCGGTTGAGCCTGATCGGGAAACAAAGTCGATCTCGGTCGAGGACACCTTCGAGACCGATCTCGTCTCGCGAGATGAGCTCACTGCGATCTTGCTCCGTGACGCACGCCAAGTGGCGAGCCGACTGAGAGCCGCGGGCCTGTTCGCCCACACGGTGTCCATCAAGGTCCGGCTACATGATTTCTCGACCTTCACAAGATCACGCACGCTAGTCAGCGCGACAGATCGCGCCGATGTGATCGGCTCGATCGCCACTTCACTGCTGTCTGCAGTCGACGCAGGAGGAGGGGTTCGGCTCCTCGGCGTCGGAGTGGCCGGCCTGACCGATGTATTGCAGGAGGATCTCTTTGTCGTGGAGACGTCGACCAACAACCCGGCCGACGATGTGATGGAGGAACACCCGTTCCCTGAAGAGCCTGCGCGCCAGGGCTGGCCCCCCGGCATGGACGTCGAGCATGATCTGCACGGCCGTGGCTGGGTCTGGGGGTCGGGACTGGGTCGGGTCACCGTACGCTTCGAAACCAGCGAGACACCGCCTGGGCCTGTCCGGACTTTCGCGTACGACGATCCTGCATTGCATCGGGTCGAACTGTTCTAAGCAGCCGATGCGCCCTGAACCCACTCGATGCGCCCTGAACCCACTCGATGCGCCCACATCTCAGGCTCGTGCATCGACTCCTGAGGCGGCCTCGATCAGCCCCAGAAAGAGCCCATAGTCATCGCCGCTCTCCGGATGCCACTGCACGCCAAGCCAAAATGGCCGTTCCGGATCTTCGATGGCCTCGATGGTGCCGTCGGCCGCGCGGGCTGTCGCCTCGAAGCCAGGATGGCTGACCACCGACTGGTGGTGGTGACAGCTGACCTGAACACGATCACCCACGAAGGTTCGCACCCGGGACCCTTCACGGGTGGCGATCGACGTCCAGCCAAAAGAGTTGCCGCCTGGGGCGTGCTCCTCGTGACCCACTACATCGGGCAGGTACTGTTCGAGCGAGCCGCCAGCACGGACTGCCATTAGCTGCATGCCACGGCAAATGCCGAGCGTTGGAAGACCGAGCCGATCAGCGGCATCCAGCAGCCCGAACTCCCACGCGTCCCGATCACGACGCACCTTGGTCATGCGATGGGGCATCTGGCCATACCGCTCCGGATCCACGTCGGCGCCGCCTGTGATGATCAGCCCATCGAGTCTGGAGACCACCTCAGCCATGCCCTCGACCTGCGGTGGCAGCAGCACGACCACACCGCCCGCTGCCTCAACCGATCGGGTGTAGACCGCGGGAAGCAGGTCGGCCGACATGTTCCACACCGACCAAGCAGCCTGCTCGCGATAGGTGCTCAGGCCGATAACCGGCCTGCCTCGCACTGCCCCCACCATGGGCCCCATTCTCACATTCTTTCGAAGCTGCGCCTCAGCTCCCAGTCGGTGACTGCCGCGTCGAACGCCTCCAGCTCGACATCAGCCATGGTGGTGTAGTGGTTGACCACATCGTCTCCAAATGCGGCGCGCGCAATCTGTGAGGAGGCGAAGGCCTGCCGTGCCTCGCGCAGCGTACGCGGAATGCTCGGGAAGTCGGATGGGTGGACGTTGCCTGTCAGCTCCAGACCAAGTTCGAGATCATGATCAAGCCCGTACACCCCGCCCGCGATCATGGCCGCAAGGGCGAGATAAGGATTGACGTCCCCGCCCGGCACCCGATTCTCCAGCCGCGCCGATTCCTCGTGACCAAGCAACCGCACGGCACAACGGCTGTCCTGACCCCACGCGATCGTCGTCGGAGCCGGCGATCCGGCGGCGAAACGCTTGTAGGAGTTGATGTTCGGCGCGTAGAGCAAGGTGAAGTCGTACAGGGTCGCGAGCAGTCCGGCGACGACGGACTCAAAAACCTTGGTGCGGCCGTGGCCGCCCCAGAAGACCGTGGACCCATCCCTTCCGCGCAGTGACAGGCGGATATGACAGGAGTTGCCCTGACCCTCGTCGTACTTGGCCATAAAGGTGATCGCTTTGCCGTGCTGGGCGGCGATCTCCTTGGCCATCGTCTTGAAGACCGCGTGGTTATCGGCGATCGTCAATGCATCGCCGTGGCTGAGGCCGATCTGATGCTGCCCCAGGTTGTGCTGCCCCTTCGCCGATTCGACATCCATCCCTGCGGCGTATGTCTTGTTGCGGATCTCACGCAGCAACTCCTCGATCCGAGCCCCACCCAGGATCGAGGAATCGACGTGGTACTGGTTGACCAAAGCAAGATCACGATAGTGGGCGGTCCAGGCGTCCTCGTAGCTGGTCTGGAATGCCGTGAACTGCAGTTGGGTACCGGCCAGAACGTCATACTCCCGATCGGCCGCGACCGTCAGCTGCTGCTTCAAGATCGTCCTCGGTGATTGCGCGACAGGCGTCTGATCCGGCCAGACCGCGTCGCACTGCACCATCACTGCGCCGGGTTGGTGTCGCAGCAGGCGAGTCGTCTGCATGTCGGGCACCAGCCTGATGATGTCGCTGTCGGCCTTATCCGGCGACGACATCGCGTAGCGGTCGTCGATGTTCATGTCGACATCGACCGCGAGCAGGTACGCGGGGCCTTCGGTGCCATGATCGAGAACGTGTTCGGCGAAGTACGCGGCATGCAATCGCTCACCCTGTAACCGCCCTTGCATGTCGGTGAAGGCGACGACCACGGTATCGATATCCCCCTCGTTGATACGCCGTCGAAGATCATGAACGCTGAGATGACGGGCGTTCCGTAGTTCAGACATGTCGTTCACTCACCTCTGCCGCGTTGCACGTTCACCACACCTTGACCAGTTGCTATCGACGCTAGACCACAAAGTCAGTGAGTCTCCGGTCGGCCGGTCTCTACGCTATGGCCATGCCTATGTGGGTGGGTGCGCTGCAGTTCGACCTGCTGCTCGGCGATGTGCATTCGCTCAAGGAGAAGCGCTCGCTGGTGCGCCCGCTGATCGCAGAGGTACGCAAGCGCTTTGACCTCAGCGTCGCCGAAGTTGATCATCTCGAGCTGCACCGAAGGGCGGGCATCGGCGTGGCCGCGGTGAGCCCGGACCGGGCACATCTGGTCGAGATACTCGATGCCGTCGAGCAGCTGGTCGCCTATCGCCCTGAGCTTGAGCTGCTCTCGGTCCGCCGAACCCTCCGAACTGGAGATGATTAGAGCTTCTCAACTAACTGGCCGGCCGGCCGCGCTGGCCGGCCGCGTAAGGGTCGCCAAGATCGACATCGATGACCTGACGACTCGGCGCCAGTAAGGCCCGCTCGTGAAAGCAGACGAGCCGCTCGTCGCCCTGCGGTCCGGAGATAGTGTTGCCGTCAGCGATGACATCGCCGAACCGGAACAAGTAGCCAGCTGTGGAGAAGAGCATGGCGGCGATCTCGCTCGGCTCTCGGTCCCGGAAGTGACACTGCACGTCCGGAAGTCCGAACACATGCAGGCCAAGGGTGTCCATCACCATTGCGCCGGGATCATTCGAGATGCTGAAATATCGCACGTTGATCAGGCCATCAAGATCACCTTCTGCAAACAGCTCAGGGTCTCCAACTCGCTGGCTCTGCGGCCAGCTGAGCACTGTGGGGCGAGTGACTCGCACCATTTCGGCAACTACACCACTCATGGCATCCCAACGCTCTTGCGGCGCCCGGCCGGTACCGAACATCTCGGTTACCAGCAGGCTGCAACGGCTGGCCGACACGGCGGCCTCCGCGTCCTCCCAGTCCCATGTCTGGCCGACATCGGGCAGGGCCTTGCCGTCCTGCCCCACTGAGCTCGCCGTCATGATCACCGTCAACAGCGGCGAGGGCGAGTCATCGTGAGGAACAATGATCGACTCCATTTGGAGCTCGGTGGCCGGCCACCGCGATCGCAAAACCTGAAGCGTGGCAGGATCACCGAGGTCCGGCGCCTCCGCGTACCACAGCTCAACGACAAGTGGCGTGGCGTTCTCTCTCAGCGGGCCGCTGCTCACAGCACCTCCCTTACCATTTCATCCAAGCGCGCCAAAGGTCATCCCCGACGCTGACAGCGGCCACACCAGAACAGGTTGCGGCCGGCCAACAGTTCGGTGCGGATCTTGGAACCGCAGACCAAACAAGCCATGCCGGCGCGCCGGTAGACATAGACCTCACCGCCATGATCATCTTCTCGTGGCGGCCGGCCCATCGCCTCGGGTGTGTGCTCGGGGCGTACCGTGTCGATCCGGTTGTGCACCACACCCTGAGGCATCAGCTCGACCAGATCGGTCCAGATTCCCAGCCAGCTGCGCCGGCTCAGCTTGTTTCCGGACCGGTGCGGATTGATCCGGTTTCGGAACAACACCTCCGCCCGGTACACGTTGCCGACACCAGACAGGACGGTCTGATCCATCAGAAGTGCCGCGATCGGCCGGGTCGCACGATGGATCCGGCGCCAGGCAAGATCAGGATCGGCGTCTGCACGCAGCGGGTCGGGACCCAGCACCGCCAGTTGCGAGGCAATCTCGGCCCTCGTCCGCAACGTACACAGCTGAGGTCCACGTAGGTCTGCGACCGCCTGCTCGGTCGCAATTCGAACTCTTATCAGGCCCCGAGGCGGTTGCGGCGGACCGAGCTCAAAGCTGCCGATGAGACCCAGGTGGATGTGGAGAAACCGATCACCATCGAATTCGCAGAACAGATGCTTGCCGTGCGCCGTCCCCTCGATCATCCGTGTCTTGTCCAGCTGTGCCGCCGACTCTGCGAAACGGCCCTGTGGACTGCTGACTGAGACCACTCGCCCGCCGAAGGTCTGGGTGAGGTCGAGAGCGAGCCGGTGCAGCGTGTGCCCTTCCGGCAAGGTTTGCCTCCTAAGCCCCTTTGAGAGCGACGAGTCTGCTCGCGTAACACTTCCATTGCGATCATGCACGCAACCAGCGATTCTGTTTTAGCGTGTGAGCCATGACAGGTGCGTTGCCACCTGGGGGCCGGCCCTCAGGAACGCACGGCGGAGGAACACACTACTCGGGGACGGTGCACGACTCTCGCGACCTGTGGCCGCGGGATTTTGGGCGGGACGGTGTCTCGGGGCTGGTCACTCTCGACCGTGCCATGCGAGGGCGGGATGTGTCCCGCCCGGATCTTGATGATGAACGCGTCGCGGCGGAGGTCATCGACGAGTTGCTCGCTCGGGTTGATGGACGTCGCCCGAGTGGCTCACAGCGCAACGACTAAATCAGTGACGGGGCCGACGAGGCTCAGGAAGCACCCGCAGCCGAACGGGTCTTCTCGTAATCGGCGAGGATCGCGATGCGCCGGGCATGGCGTGAGTCGCCACTGAAGGGCGTCGCGAGGAAGATCCGAGCCATTTCCAGGGCCTCCTCCTGGGTATGCATCCGGGCCCCGATACCAATGACATTCGCGTCGTTGTGCTCTCGGCCGAGCCTTGCAGTGTCCAAGTTGTAGGCAAGCGCGGCCCGAGTGCCGACCACCTTGTTGGCAGCAATCTGTTCGCCGTTGCCGGAGCCGCCGATCACAATGCACAAGGAGCCGGGATCGGCCACGACAGCCTCGGCAGCAGGGATGCAGTAGACGGGATAGTCATCTTCGGCGTCGTAGGTCTCCGGCCCGTGGTCGACTATTTCGTGCCCGTCCTCGGTAAGAGCGTCGATCAGATAGTTCTTCAGCTCAAATCCGGCGTGGTCGCTGCCGATGTGTACGCGCATGGGAGCACTATGGCAGATCCAGCCGGGACAGACGAGCGAGTGCCATCGCAGCCGTGAGTCGGTGCGCCGCTCAACTCGGCCGCGTGATGTGAAGCGTCTTCGGCTGATGTGCCGCCTCTCCAAGTTGCTGGATACCGGCTGCAAGCCCGCCGACAATGTCGCCCCCGGCAAAAGAGGTCTGCATGGCCGCGGCCGCCAGGCGGCATTCAAGATCACTGAGAGTGCGGCGGGCTTCACTGCCCGTGACGATCTCCAGCTTGTGGAACCCCGGATCGCACATCACCAAAACCGAGTGATCAGGATCGGTCAGTGACTTGTGCAGTCGTTCGGCGTACGCGCGGGAATCCTCCTCGGAGACGCCAACAAAGACTGAGAACTTCAAACCTGAGGCAGTCTCGGCGTTCCGGACGGCACGCTTGATCCACTCTCGTTGGCTCGGGGTGAACGCGTCACCAGCGGGCACCCGCGCCACCCACGTGCTCGCCGGTATCGTCGCCCTCGACATCGCCTTCAACAGCTAAAGCCTCCTCGACGGCACCCTCCGAGGTTTGCTCGCCGGTCTCGGGTCCCGGGTTTGCGCCGACGGCCTCCAGCTCAGCAGACTCATGGTCACCCACCCAGAGCGGATCGTTGGCGTGGATGTCGTCGCCGCGCGCAGCGTGGATGCTGGTAGCGATCTTGGAGATGGCGACCACGATGATGAAGACCAAGAGGGGGAAACCGACGAGCAGGAGGAGAACCTGCAAAGGCGTGGGATTTGTGACCTGTGGCCACCCGGAGAGCGTTTCCAGAGGCACTAGCATGCTCAGGAGTTCGTTCACGGCCCTACGTTATCGCCCCGAGGCGGTTCCGCGGAGGTTGCGAAGCGCCCAGAGGAGGATTGTTGTCAGGTACCGG
>JBKPTR010000152.1:0-21791 GCA_046735615.1 Actinomycetota bacterium | reverse complement strand
TTTTTTCGCCTTACACCTCAATAAGTGCTTCGGCCACGCCGACGGCTAGCGGCCACGGAGGCCGATCGGGTTGCCGTCGGCGTCAGCGAGCACACACACCCGCGCCTCGGGTGCGACTTTGCGCGGGGCGCTGCGCTCGGTCGCACCAGCCGCGAGCAGGGTTGCGCGGGTCGCGTCGAGATCCTCCACGTCGGCGTAGGCCACCGGTCCCCCGGCCTCGCCGCCTGGAGCCAAGCTGACCTCGAAGCCGTCGACGTTGTAGCCGACGTAGTAGGGCTGGTCGGTGTGCGGCGCGCCGAGCAGCGCAGTGTAGACGGCCTTGGCGGCGTCCAGGTCGGACACGGGGACCACCAGGCTGCGGATCGTGGGACTCATGTTCGTCTCCTCCAGGGGTACGGCGGTCACATCGGCGACCGCTCCTTCGTCGACGAGATGACGGATCAACGGAGCAGAATGTGAGAGCGATGGACGACCTGACCGTGATCTTCGAGGAGCAGCGTACCCATCTGCGCGCGGTGGCCTACCGGCTGGTGGGGTCGGTGCACGAGGACGACGACGCTGTCCAGGAGACCTGGCTGCGCCTGGAGCGCAGCGACGTCTCCGATGTCGACAACCTGGCCGCCTGGCTCACCACCGTGGTATCGCGGATCTGTCTGAGGCGCGCCCGCCGAGCGGCTGGCCTTCTGCCTGCACGACCTCTTCGGGCTGTCGTTCGACGAGATCGCCCCCGCGCTCGGCCGCAGCAGCGCCGCATGCCGACAGCTGGCCAGTCGGGCCCGGCGGGTGCGCGGGCACCCGGCGCTGCTCTCCGGGCCCGACGAGGTGGCGCGGATGTTCTCTGGGCGCGCCCAGGCCGCCCGCCTCACCGACCTTGACGGGTACGCCGCGGCCAGGTGGTCCGTGGGCGGCGAGGTCAAGGCCGTCTTCGCGTTCACCGTCGAGGACGGCCTGATCCGCGAGATCGAACTGCTCGCCGGCTAACGCGGCTCGATCTGCGCTGATCGGTCGCGTGCCACTTCTGGGCGGCTACCGGTGACGCGCACAGTCGTGTAGAACTCGACCATGACCGCTCGACGCGTCCCGCGATAGTCCGAGTTGAGACCTCTGCTCCGGCCGCGGTGTGCGGCGCTCAACTCGACCGATCGGCGGCTGGCTGGCGCGGCGTCCATCGCCGACCTACGCGTGCTGGCCCGTCGCAGAGCTCCGCGCGCCGTCTTCGACTACACCGATGGCGCTGCCGGTGACGAGCTCGCTCTTCGTCGGTCTCGACAGGTTTACGAGAGAGTGGAGTTCAGCCCGCACGTGCTTGAGGACGTGTCTTCCGTGGATACCTCGACAGTCATCCTCGGCCGGTCCGCGGCTGCCCCGTTCGGGTTCGGACCGACCGGGTTCACCCGGATGATGCACACTGACGGCGAGCCAGCCGTCGCGCGCGTCGCCGAACGGGCCGGCATCCCGTACGCGCTGTCGACGATGGGCACGACGTCGATCGAGGGCCTAGCTGCAGCTGCCCCGGACGGGCGGCGGTGGTTCCAGCTCTACCTGTGGCGCGACCGCGAGGCGAGCCGCGACTTCGTGGCCCGGGCCGCGGCCGCCGGCTACGAGGCGCTCGTGCTCACCGTCGACACCCCCGTCCCTGGGCCACGACTGCGCGACGTCCGCAACGGCCTGACCATCCCGCCGTCCCTGTCGCTAAAGACCTTCGCGGAGGGCGCGTTGCATCCCGCGTGGTGGTTCGACCTCGTTACCACCGAGCCGCTCGAGTTCGCTTCGCTCAGGCGCTCCGAGGGCACCGTCGCCGAGCTCGTCGCCCGCCTGTTCGACCCGACCGCGACGAGCGCCGACCTCGCCTGGCTCCGCTCCATCTGGGACGGGCCACTCGTCGTCAAGGGAATCCTCAACGCGGCCGACGCCCGGGCCGTCGTCGACGCCGGAGCGGATGCCGTCGTCGTGTCGAACCACGGGGGGCGACAGCTCGACCGGGCCGCCACCCCGTTGGAGGCGCTCCCCGCCGTGGTCGACGAGGTGGGCGACCGCGTCGAGGTGTACGTCGACGGGGGCGTCATGTCGGGCAGCGACGTCGTCGCCGCCGTGGCGCTGGGGGCGAGGGCTGCTCTGGTGGGACGCGCTTACCTCTACGGGCTGATGGCCGGCGGCGAGCGTGGGGTGCGGCGGGCGGCCGACATCCTGCTCCAGGAGGTCGTGTCAACGCTCGCGCTCTTGGGCGTGGCGCGGGTGTCCGGTCTTCGCGCGGACCACGTGCGGCTGCGCTTGCCTCTGAAGTAGTTTCGAGCATGGACGTCATCGAGTACACGCCCACCCGCGGCCAGTACGCATACACCTTCGGCGGAGTCGCCTCCGCCAGGCGGGTCAGGCCCAGCACCGCGCTCCGCCTCTGGTCGGATGATGCGTTCGGTGGGGCCCTGCGCAGCGTCGATGACCTGTCGAGCGCCAAAGTCGACCTGCGTTTCGTCAACCCGTAGACCGGCCCGTTCTACGTCGAGGGCGCAGAACCCGGCGACACGCTCGTGCTCCACCTCGTCGCGCTGGAACCGGCACGGGATTGGGGTGCCTCCCGGATTCGCGGCACGGCACAGCGACTACCGGATCGAGCTCCCGCTCGAGCCGATGCTCGGCACCGTTGGCGTCGCCCCGGCCCCGCGTCGTCGACGGAGCGCTGACACGAGGCGTGCAACTCTGACCGTGTGTCACGGGCCCAATTTGGGCTTGGGTTGTCCGTCTCATTGCGAAGGTGCACCCGGCCGGGAGGTATCGGATGGTGAGTGCTGATCTCGGTGCATCTGGTGCATGTTGATCATGAAGATGGCAGCGCGGGGGCGACCACGACGATGCCGTCCTCGTCAGAGTGCACGGTCTGTCCGGGCGTGATCCACACCCCGCCGATTTCGACCGGACTGTTGACGACACCGACGCCGGTCTTGTTGCTCTTCTGGGGGTTGGTTCCCAAGGCCTTGATTCCCAGGTCGAGCTGGTCGAGCGCCACGCTGTCCCGAACCGCGCCGGAGATGACCAGTCCGGCCCAGCCGCGCTGCACGGCGATTCCGGCGATGAGGTCGCCCACGAGTGCTGAGCGCAACGACCCCCCACCGTCGACCACCAGCACCTTGCCGCTCGGGTCCGGGTGCTCGGCCAATGTCGACTTGAGCAAGGCGTTGTCCTCGAAGCACTTCACCGTCACGGCGGGGCCGGCGAACCGAGACTTGCGACCGAAACTACGGAACTGGACCGGGATTGAGGCCAGAGCATCGCCGTAGCGGTCCACCAGGTCGGCCGTGCTTAGGTCGCTGTCGGGTAACTGATCAGTCATGGTCGATTACCTTCACGGGGAGAACTGGGAATGGGGCCGTCCATCAAGATGCGGTCGGCGTTACTTCCCATCAGCATTTTTGCCGACCGCCGTGCGCGCCGGATCCCGATGCACAGCTCGGCTCCAACTTTCTCCCCCGGCAACGCCAGCGGCGGCCACCAGGGCGGCCCGGCCGGGTGGGTGGGGCTGTAGCCGACGACAATGGTCACTTCGGTGTCTCCTTCTTTTCAGTGGGAGATGGCCCCTGGTCAGTCTGGGGGGTGACCTCGACGTGGTGGTGTTCGGCCACCGCCAGCGCGGGCTCTTCCGAGATCTCATCGACCACCGCGGCCGCCTTCGCGGGCAGCACTTTCCGTATGGCCTTGAAGAGCAGCGGCCAGAGCAGGATCAACACGATGATCGCGTAGACCACAATCGCGACGGCTGACAGCCGGAACTCACCGGTCGCCGCGTCGACGCTGCCGAACAGCCCTTTCACATCACCCGACGAGAGCTGAAGCGCACGCCGGCCCTGCAGCTCGACCCTGGGCCCCAAGATCACGGCGACGATCAACGGGAGGATGGGCAGGCCGAAGCGCCGCATCCCGAAACCGATCAGGCCGAAGACCAGCAGCAAGATCAGGTCGAACGACGACCCGTTGACCGCGTACGCCCCCATCGAGGCGAAGAACAAGATGCCGGCGTACAGGTACGGGCGCGGAATCCGCAGCAGCTTGGCCCACATCGGCGCGAGCGGCAGGTTCAAGAGCAACAGCAGCGTGTTGCCGATGAACAGGCTGGCGATCAGACCCCAGACCAGCTCGCCTTCCCGCTGCAGCAGCAGGGGACCGGGCTGGATCCCGTAGGAAACAAGCGCGGCCAGCATCACCGCCGCCGTTGCGTTGGTGGGCAGACCCAGGGAGAGCATCGGAACCATGGTCCCGGCCGCGCTGGCGTTGTTGGCGGCCTCGGGACCGGCGACGCCCTCGATGGCACCTTTGCCGAACTCCTCCGGATGCTTGGTGAGCCGCTTCTCGGTGATATAAGACAAGAAGGTCGGAATTTCGGCTCCGCCCGCAGGTATCGCGCCGAAGGGGAACCCGAGGGCGGTCCCCCGAAGCCAAGGTTTCCACGATTTCTTGAGGTCTGACTTGCCCATCCAGGGACGTCCGACCGGGATCACCTCGACGGCTTGGCGACGGAGATGCGCGGCGACCCACAGAGCCTCGCCGAGGGCGAAGATGCCCACCGCGACGACAACGATGTCGATTCCGTCTCCGAGTTGGGGGATGCCGAAGGTGAGCCGGGCCTGGCCGCTGACTGAGTCCAGTCCGACCAGACCGATGGTGAGTCCGAGTGCCAGCGAGATGAAGCCCCGCAGCCGTGAACTGCCGAGCACCGCCGTTACGGCGATGAAGGCGAGCAGCATGACGGCGAAATACTCCGGAGCCCCGAGGGAGATTGCGAACCGAGTGACGATCGGGGCGAAGAAGGCGAGCAACAGCGTGCCGATCGTGCCGGCCACCCACGAACCCACTGCGGCAGTAGCCAGTGCCTGGGCGGCGCGGCCACCCTTGGCCATCAGGTTGCCCTCGATCGCGGTGACTACTGAGGACGACTCGCCCGGAGTGTTCAGCAGGATCGATGTGGTCGATCCTCCGTACATCCCGCCGTAGAAGATGCCGGCGAGCATGATGATTGCCCCGGTCGGCTCAAGGTTGTAGGTGATGGGTAGCAGCAGCGCTACCGTCATCGCGGGGCCGATGCCGGGCAGCACGCCCACAGCCGTACCGATGATCACCCCGACCAGAGCCAGCAGCAGGTTGATCGGGGTGGCCGCGGTCGCAAACCCGTCGAGCAGGAATTGGAAGCTCTGCATCACAGGATCCCTTGCAAGATGCCGGCCGGCAGGCTGACACCGAGCCCGATGGCGAAGCCGTAGAAGGTGCCCACAGACAGCACGGCGCTGATCGCCAGGTCGCGGATGAAGTGCCTGCTGCCCAAGACGATGGCCGAACCGTAGAAGAGAAGGCCGCCGCTGATCACCCAGCCGAGGAAGTCGATCAGCACGATGTTGGCGACGAAAACGCCGAGCAGCAGCAGCACCGTCTTGATGTCCACGGGCTGGCTGAGGTCGATGTCCTCGCCAGCCTCGGCCTCGCCTTGGCTGCCTCTCAAGACTGCGACCGCCAGCGCAACCGCCAGCACGATCAACAGGCTGCCGACAAACACCGGAACCGGCTTCGGACCCAGTGGGTCCACGCCAGTGCGGTTGTTGCTGAGCTGTAGAGCGTCGACCAGCACCACGATGCCGACCAGGGCCAGGAACACGCAGACCCCGTATTCAGCGAGGTTGCGCGTATGGGCAGGCCGGGCCGCAGGGGAATCCCCTGCGACCGCGGCTGCCTCGCTCACGCCAGGCCCAGCTTGGTGAGGACGTCCTCGACAGCCGTCGTCTGCTCGGTCATGTAGGTGCCGAACTCTGCCTCGGTCAGGTAGGCGTCGGTCCAACCGTTCTTGGTCAGGACCTCCTTCCACTCCTGGCTTTCGTGCATCTTGGCCACAGCATTGAGCAGGGCCTGCTTGTCGGCATCGGAGATCTCCGGCGGCGCCACGATGCCTCGCCAGTTGGTGAACTCCAGGTCGATGCCGGACTCCTTCAGGGTTGGGGCATCCACTGCATCGACCCGCTCGGCTCCACTGATGGCCAGCACCCGAACCTCGCCGGCCTCGACCTGGTCGAGGAACTCACCAAAGCCGGATGCGGCGAAGGTCACCTTGCCGCCGAGGATCGCTGGTAGCAGGTCGCCGCCACCGTCGTAGGCGACGAAGTTCACCTCTTTGGGGTCGATACCCACGGTCTGGGCGAGCTGCATGGGCAGCAGGTGATCCGGGCCGCCCGGTGAGGAGCCGCCCCCAACCGACATGGCCTTGGGGTCGGCCTTCCAGGCCGTCACCAGGTCAGTGATTGTCTTGTACGGCGAGTCCTTGGGAACCACGATGGCCCCGGACTCCTCGATCAACTTGGCGATCGGGGTGGTCTGGTCCAGCTTGGCTTCGGACTTGTTGGTGTACTGCGCGCCGACGACGCCGAGGCCCATCATCATCAGCAACTTGCCGTTGCCCTTTTCCGAGACCGTGCGGGATAACCCGGCGGTGCCGCCGGCGCCGGCCAGATTGAAGACCTCGACGCTCTTGGTGACCTGAATGTCGTCCATCACCTTGGCGGCCGCGCGGGCGGTGGTGTCATATCCACTACCAGCGGTGTTCGGAACCATGAACCGGAGGCCGGACAGGGGCTCGTCCGAGGCCGCCGACCCTGGTTCCGACCTGTCGGCGGTGGCGCCGCAGCCGGTCACCAATAGTGCGGTCGCGGCCACGAGGCTGGCGCCCAACCTGAGTTGTTTGAACATCGTCCTTCCCTCTCTTCCGTGCCGGGTATGCAAGGTCAAATCCAGTCGCAGCTTCGACTATGCCGAAGCTGTGGACGGCTTGATCGGCCTGCCACCAGTGCATCTCGCTGTGGTCGTGGGTAGCAGCTCGCCGATCGAACTCGTGCCCGATCCAGGTGGTGTCTCGGCTGCTCGGGTTCACGAGATCAGTGTGGCGCTCGTCGGCGCGGGAGCCGTGAGCGGGTGCTCCGTTACGTGCGAGAGCAGGCTGACGCGTTCGCGGGGACTCTCGGGAGGCGCCATTTTCGCCGTCGCCATGGCCTTACCTGGCGCGAGTTCCAGGCTGTCGTCCGTAACGAGGTCCGGCTCCTCGCGGCCGAGGAGTGCTCGCCGGTCGCGACCGCGTTGGCGCCGCGACTGGCCGGTCGCGAGCGCCAGGCGCGGCACGTCCCGATGGACCGTCGGATCTGGCAGTACGGCGACTGGGCTGGCGGCCGAGGCTCGGTGCCACGGCTTCCCGGTGCTCGACCCGCTCCCGTTCGAGACCCTCGACGCGAGGGTCGGGTACGCGCTCGGCGTCGGCTGAGCTCGAAGATCCGAGTCTGACTTGGCTATGGCCGTGTGAGACCCGGATCCTTCGGCTGCGCGCAGGCGTGGCCGCGAAGGGTTGAATGGTCAAGGACGCACCATCGGACGGGAGGCAGACATGACCATCGATCCCGGCGTCAGCGACTTCGTGACCCAGCGCAGGGTCGGCACGCTCGCGACAATCAAGCGTGACGGCCGCGCGCAGCTATCCAACGTCGGTTACACGTTCGACGCCGACACCGGCCTGGTCCGGATGTCGCTCACCGACGACCGGGTCAAGGTCAAGAACCTTCGCCGCGATCCCCGGGCCTCGCTGCTCGTCCAGAGCAAGGACGGGTGGACGTACGCCGTTCTCGAGGGCGACGTGACGCTGACGCCTCCGGCCTCGGCACCGGACGATGCCACCGTCGACGAGCTGGTCGAGGTCTACCGCGCGGTCGCCGGCAAGGAGCATCCCGACTGGGACGAGTTCCGGGCTGCGATGGTCGAGGAGAAGCGGCTGGTCGGGCGTCTCGAGGTCACCCACACGTACGGTCTGCCGTCCCGCTGAGCTGCCCCAAGTCGGCGTCCTCACCGAAAGTCGTCCCGATCCGGGCCCAGCGGGGTTCAGTGGCCGGGTCGATCTGCCGGTACGGCCTTGCCCCCTAGCCCGAGTTGCCGGATCAGGTCGAGAGCCTGGAACGCATCTGTGTCCTGGCGCCCGGCGAGCCCTTCGTCCCCCGCCGGCTGACAAGCTGATCAGATGCGTCGGGACTCAGGCGGCGAAGACCTCTTTCGCCACCATGATCGCCGACAGGGCTCGCGGCCACCCGGCATAGAAGGCGAGGTGGATGATCACCTCTTTCAGCTCCGTCTCCGTCAGGCCATTGTTCTTGGCGATGCCCAGGTGAGCACGAAGCTGCTCGGTGCTGCCGTTGGTAATCAACGCCGCGCAGGTGATCAGACTGCGATCCCGCGGGGCCAGCTCGGGTCGGGCCCAGACGTCACCGAACAAGACGTCGTCGGTGAGCTCGACCAGCTTCGGGCAAAGCCACCGATGAGCTTCTGTGCCCCCGAGGGCTCCTTGTTCGGCGTACTGTCCTGCGCTGTGGTCATGATCGGTTTCCTTTCGGATCGGGGCCGCGTTGCGTGCAGCAGGGATGAGGACCGCGATCAGGACTCGTTGCCGGCCGCATACTGCTCGTCGGTGACCGGCTCGAGCCAGGTGGTGCCGTCGCCGCTCTCGGTGCCCTCGAGCATGGCGAGATGGCACATCATGTTGTCGGCGGTACCACCGTGCCAGTGCTCCTCACCCGGCGGGGTATACACGGTGTCCCCTGCTCGCATCCTGATCACCGTGCCGTTCCGCGTGGCGACGAGCCCGACGCCGTCGGTGACGTGCAGGGTCTGGCCCATTGCGTGGGAGTGCCAGTTGGTGCGCGCGCCCGGAGTGAACCGCACCAGGCTGACGATCATCCGCGACGGCTCCTCCCCGCGGTAGATCGGATTCACGTACACGTCGCCAGTGAAGTTGCTGGCCGGTGCCTTGGCGGTCGGGCTGACAGGTAGCAGTTCCATGATCATCTTTCGTCGGCCGGTTGGCGGTCAGTGGTCGTTCGCGCTCGTCTCGGCTGGCGCATTTATCCCGAGAATGTCGAGTCGGCCGTTGCGAACGAACGCCGGGATCCCGGTCATCGCATTCAGCAGTCGTCCCGGCGGAGCCGTAACTGGTCAGTCCCGCCTGTTCGAGGCTGAGCCGAGCCCAGCGGGAGGCCAGAAAGTCGCGTACCTCAGTCCGGTTGTCCATGTCACCGACGCTACGACCCGATCCCTCAGTGGTGGGAGTAACTGCCATTACCCCTAACACCTGTACCTGGTTTGCCAGTCACGCTTTCGTCGCCGCAGCGGCGGTGGGCTAGGTCGGCTGGGTTGCGGTGTCGATGTCTTGGGTGGCCGCCCAGGATGCGAGAAGGGCTAGGGCGTGGTCGGTCGTCGAGCCTGGTTCGGCGGCGTAGATCGTCAAAGTGAGTCCAGGTTCGGCGACCACGTCCAAGCTTTCGTAAGCGAGGGTGAGGTCACCGACGATGTGGTGGTGGAACTGCTTGATGCCGGTGCCGTGGATGCGGACGTTGTGGGAGCTCCATCGCCGACGGAATTCGTCGCTGCGAGTCGAGAGTTCCCCGACGAGGTCGTGAAGTCCTTTGTCATGCGGATCGCGGCCGGCTTCGGTACGCAGAATGGCGACGGCGGTGTCAGCAGCGAGGTCCCAATCGGGGTAGAACCAGTGGGAGTCCTCGTCGAGAAAGGTGTAGCGGGCGAAGTTCGGCGGGCTGCCGGCGTCCCTGTCGTAGAGGGATGAGTGCATCGCTCGGCCAAGGTGGTTCGTAGCCAAGAGGTCCATACGGCCGTTGCGGACAATCGCCGGGCCGCTCGTAATTGCGTCGAGGGTCCATTGCAGGCTGGCCCGTGGCGTCCATCGTCTGGTAGTGCGACCTCTGGGCCGCATGAGTGCGCTGGTGCCGTCGGCGGCCTGGGCGAGGTGGAACAGGTGAGCTCGTTCGGCCTCGTCGAGTTGGAGGGCTCGCGCGATCGCGTCGAGGACGGTGGCGGAGGCGCCGGCGAGAGCACCACGTTCCAGTTTGGAGTAGTACTCGATACTCACCCCGGCGAGTGCCGCGACCTCGCCGCGGCGCAAGCCGGGGACGCGACGGCTGCCCACATCGGGTAGGCCGGCCTGCAGCGGGGTGAGTTTGGCTCGCCGGGAGACGAGGAACTCACGGACCTCGGCACGGTTGTCCATACCGACGACAGTACGACTCGGCTGGGGTGGTTGGGGTGCCTTCTGAGTACACCTTTCGACAGACACTCCCTCAGGTCTCTCGTGCGGGGTTTCCTAGTTGATGGAACCCGATCAGCCCGCCGAATCCGGGGTATGAGCCCGGCGTCGTCTTGGAACGAGGGTCGCGCGGTCGTGATTCCGCTCATAGCTCGCAACCTGAACAAGATCAAGGAGTCAATTGTGCGTATCGCTGTCATGTACGGCCCCGCCGAGGTTGGGGTCGAGGACCGTCCCGACCCGAAGATCTCGGCGCCAACCGATGCGATCCTCCGCTTGTCCGCGACCTGTATCTGCGGGTCGGACCTGTGGCCCTGGTGGGGTCTCGAGGCGATCGATGCGCCGCGGCCGATGGGCCATGAGTACGTCGGGATTGTCGAGGAGGTCGGCAGCGAGGTTAGGACGATCAAGCCGGGCCAGTTCGTCGTCGGGTCGTTTTGGGCTTCCGACAACACCTGCGAGATTTGCCAGGCGGGTTATCAGTGCGCTTGCATCCAGCGAGTGGGCATGGGCTCGGCGCAGGCCGAGCGGCTCCACGTCCCGCTGGCAGACGGGACATTGGTGGCAACCCCGGAGCTGCCCGCGGATGATCTCCTTCCGAGCTTGCTGGCGGCCTCTGATGTGCTGGGCACTGGCTGGTTCGGTGCCGTTGCGGCGGAGGCCGGCCCGGGTAAGACGGTTGCGGTGGTTGGCGACGGCGCGGTCGGTCTGCTGGGCGTGTTGGCTGCCAAGCAGCTTGGGGCGGAGCGGATCATCGCGATGAGCCGCCACCAGCCAAGGCAGAAGCTTGCACTGGAGTACGGGGCAACCGACATCGTCGAAGAGCGTGGCGATGAGGGGGTGGCCAGGATCAAGGACCTCACCGACGGGTTGGGAGCGCATTCGGTCATTGAGGCGGTCGGTACGCAGGAGTCGCTGATGCAGGCCATCCGCTCTACCCGCGCCGGCGGGCATGTCGGTTTCGTCGGCGTCCTCCATGGCGTGCAATTGCCTGGGGAGGAGCTGTTTTGGTCCCACGTGCATGTGCACGGCGGGCCAGCCCCAGTGCGCCGGTTCCTGCCCCAGCTGATCGATCTGATTTGGAACCGGCAGATCGATCCGGGCAAGGTCTTCGACCTCGAACTGCCCCTCGACCAGGCCGCTGCCGGTTACCAGGCCATGGACCGGCGGGAGGCCATCAAGGTCCTGCTCCGCCCATGACCCAGACGTCAACAATGACCGTGAAACGACCGGCGCGGGCGACCAGGCACTCGGTGTGCTGTGTGAAGTCTCCCAGGAGGACCAAGTCGCCGCCACGGTCGACCGTACGGTCGCCACATTGGGCAGGCTAGACATGGCGTTCAACAACGCCGGGATTCAAGCCCCACCCACTGACGCCGCCGATGAGCCTGCCGAAACCTCGACCGGCTCAACGCGATCAACCTCCGCGGCGTGTGGGCCAGCATGAAACACGAGCTGCGCCAGATGCGCACCCAAGGCAGCGGCGCCATCGGATCATGCTCCGGCAGCCTCTCCGGTGATGGCGTCGCGCAGCGTCTGTGGGCGAGGGTTGGGCCGCTGAGCACTGGGATCCCGAGTTGGACCTGCAGCTGATCGGCAACCGGGATCAAGGAGTACTGGGCGAGCAGGATGGCGTCCACCTCCGCCGCGCCGTTCGCGGTGGCAGTGTCGGAGAGGGCGGCCAACAATGCAGCGTGGTCGTCGGCCTGGACCGCGGCGAACGCTCCCTCGGCGACGGCGCCGCGGATCTGCAACGCAGTGTCGAGCCGGTCGCCGGCCGCGGTCAGCCGGGCCTGGACATCGGCCAGGCCCGGCTGGCAGCGAGGCAAGGACCAGGATCGAGCGGTAGTCGCCGGCCGTCGCAATCGCGAATGCTGCATCGTCCGGACCAAGGATCGGGACGGCCAGGTCACCGGCGACCAGCTGGGCGACCGAGGAGTACATCGAGCAGGTGAGTAAGACTCCGTCAGCGTCCTCGAAGACGGCGTGGTTGATCAGCCGCTTCATCCGTTCGGTGAGATGTGGGGTGAGACCGCCAGCCCGGTTGGCCTGTTCCTGCAAGCCGTCGTCGAGGATGTTGAGCAGCTCGGCATCGGGGTAGTTGTCGCTGAACGCCTTCCGCGCGGGCGGGATCGCTGCGGGTGTGGCGCTGATCAAAGCGATTAACGGTCTGGCCGATGAGCTGGCCGGGGGCGAAATCACGTTGGTCCTCGGTCTGGTTTCGGGCTGGTCAGACGCGCGCGATATTGGCCACGACGGCTTCGGCGAACTCGCTGCACTTGGCGCTGCCGCCCATGTCGGGGGTCACCGTGCCTTCGACTACGGTCTGCTCGACGGCGTTCTCCACCTTGTCGGCAGCCCCGCGAAGCCTAAGGTCGTCGAACGTCGCCGCGAGCCAGCGCAGCAGCATTGCCGAAGACAAGATCATTGCGATCGGGTTGGAGATGTCCCGGCCGGCGATCTCAGGCGCACTGCCGTGCGCCGCCTGTGCCATCGCGTGGGTCTCGGAGGTGTTGATCGACGGCGCAATACCGAGCGAGCCGGCGATCTCCCCTGCCAGGTCGGAGAGGATATCGCCGAACATGTTCTCGGTGACGATGACATCGAACTTGTCGGCGCGGCGGACCAGGTGCACGGTGGCTGCGTCGATGTGGAAGTCATCGACCTCGACGTCAGGGTATGACTGGGCGACCTCCCGGCAGACGTCGCGGAATAGGCCGGTGGTCATCTTCAACACATTGGCCTTGTGGACGATGGTGACCTTCTTGGATCGGGTCATGGCCAGCTTGAATGCCTCGTGGGCGATCTTCTCGGTGGCGGCGCGGGTGACGATGCCATGCATGATGGCCGTCGGGGGTGGGCATCAGCTCCCCTGTCCCGCGGAAGGTGTTCCGGTCGGCATAGAAGCCTTCAGTGTTCTCGCGGCAGATCACCAGATCGGTGCCTTCGACGATGGCATTGCCGCCGGGGAAGGCTTTGGCCGGCTTTGGACTAGGAGTCGGGCAACCCGTCACCATGGCCTGGCTTGCCGAAGCCTCACCCCCAGGCCTACGAGGCAGATCCATGTCGCTGCGATTCGTCGGCAACCGCACCGGCCAACTCCTCGTCCCCAGCGCTGTGGGTGTCGTCGCAGTAGGCCTCGGCTCCGCCGGCGTCCTTTGGGTTACCGCTGCCGCCCTTGCAGTCGTGGCGGTATCTGCCCGCCGCATCACCCAGAACCCGCTCAACCCGCCACCACCGCAACCCGCCTAAGGAGAAACCATGTCAACCCGCGCCACGGCGGACCTCTACGACGAACATGGAGAAAGCCTGCAGTCCTGTGACTGCCAGCTGCGCCAGTACGGAGCAGTCCGAAGCTTCAGCGGCACCATCACCACCCTCCCCTGCTTCGAAGACAACGCCCTCGCCAAGTCCGTCCTGGGAGAAGACGGCAAGAGAAGCGTTCTCGTGATCGACGGCGGCGGCTCCATCCACACCGCCCTCATGGGTGACATGATCGCCAGGATCGCCATGACCAACGGCTGGGCTGGCATCGTCATCAACGGCGCCGTCCGCGACGTCGCTATCCTCGCCGAGCTGCCAATCGGCATCAAGGCCCTCGGCTCCAACCCCCGCAAGAGCGCCAAAACCGGCGCCGGCGAGCGCGACGTTTCCGTCGAGTTCGGAGGCGCCACGTTCCCGCCAGGTGCCACCTTGTACAGCGACGACAACGGCATTGTGGTTCTCGGCGTTTAGCCGAACACCGCCATCAGATGGCCGGCCGACGCCTCGATCGCGGCGGCTGAGCGGGCGCGGGTGACTCTTGAATTCTTCCTCCTGAGCATGGTCGGGAGCCGGTCAATGTGCGGGAGCTCGCGGGGCAGATTGCCAAGGACTCGCGGCCGCGGGCGGGTGTCCGGCTGATCGGTGATGATCAACAACTCGCCGCGATCGGCGCCGGCGGCGTGTTCCAAGATGAGCCGCGGCGAACTCGCTAAGGCGATAGGCGAGACTTGGGCAGCCGGCTCGGCGGAAACCCTGTGCGGTCGTACTCGCGGCTTCACGCGATACCTCTCGCGGGAGCCGAGGGATGGCGCGGCCGAAGGCGCCTCGGTAGGCTCCGGGGACGAGGCACGTGCGACTCCGGAAGGGGTGGTGCCGATGATCTATCGGAGTCCGCATCCGGACGTGTCCATCGCCGATGTGTCGCTCACGGGCTACGTGTTTGAACGGGCGACTGAGCGCGCCGACCGTCCTGCGCTGGTGGACGGCCCGACGGGGAGGACCCTCTCCTATGCACAGCTCGCCGGCGCGGTCCGGGGCGTCGGCGCCGGACTGCATGCGAGGGGCTTCGCGAAGGGCGACGTCTTCGCCATGTTCAGTCCGAACGTGCCAGAGTTCGCCGTGGCGTTTCACGGGATCATCTCGATCGGCGGGGTCGTCAGCACAATCAACTCGCTGTACACCGCCGATGAGGTCGCGTTGCAGCTACGGGATTCGGGCGCCAGGTTCCTGCTCACGGTGGCGCCCTTCATGGATCGTGCCTCCGAGGCCGCGAAGAAGGCCGGGATCGAGGAAGTGTTCGTGCTCGGGGACGCCGACGGCGCGACGCCGTTCGCCGACCTCCTGCAGACGGGGGGCGAACCGCCCGACGTCGCGATCGACCCCCGGCGGGACCTGGCGGTCCTGCCCTATTCGAGCGGCACCACGGGCCTGCCGAAGGGCGTGATGCTGACCCACCGGAACCTGGTGTCGAACCTCTGCCAGATCGCTCCGTTCGATCTCATCCGCGATGGCGACCGGGTGATCGGGATCCTGCCCTTCTTCCACATCTACGGCATGGTGGTCATCCTGAACACCGCCCTGTACAAGGGCGCAACCGTCGTGACAATGCCGAAGTTCGACCTGGAGCCGTTCCTGCAGACGATGCAGCAGCACCGGATCAACCGAGCATTCGTGGTACCGCCTACCGTCCTGGCGCTCGCCAAGCATCCTGCAGTCGAAGGGTTCGACCTGTCCGCCGTCGAGCTGATCGTGTCCGGCGCGGCGCCACTCGATGTCCAGATGGCCACAGCCTGCGCAGAACGCCTCGGCTGTGCGGTGATCCAGGGATACGGCCTCACCGAGACCAGCCCGGTAACCAATATCATCCCGGGGCCGGAGGCCAACAAGGCGGGCTCGGTCGGGCCACTGGTCCCGAACACCGAGGCTCGGGTGGTCGATTGGAGCACCGGCGAGAACCTGCCTCCCAATGAGGACGGCGAGATCTGGATCCGAGGTCCCCAGGTGATGGCGGGCTATCTGAACAATCCCGAGGCGACGGCCGGCACTGTCGACGAGGACGGATGGCTGCACACCGGCGACATCGGGCACGCCGACGAGGATGGCTTCTTCTTCATCGTCGACCGGCTCAAGGAACTCATCAAGTACAGGGGCTACCAGGTGGCGCCAGCGGTGCTGGAGGCCGTGCTCCTCACCCACCCCGCGATCGCCGACGCTGCCGTCATCCCGACCGCCGACGAGGAGGCCGGCGAGGTGCCGAAGGCGTTCGTCGTCCTGAGGAGCGATGCCACGCCCGAGGAGATCATGGCGTTCGTGGCCGACCGGGTCGCCCCCCATGAGAAGCTCCGCGGCGTCGAGGTGATCGATCAGATCCCGAAATCGGCGTCCGGCAAGATCCTGCGTCGAGTGCTGGTCCAGCAGGAACGCGAGGCGCGAAACGAGCCGTAGGGCTCGCCAGGAGGGCACCGCAGCTACGGAATCGGACTGGCCCGAGTGCTAAGCCGCGGGATTGACCGTGGTGAGATCGAACGTCCCCGCCGGGGCGACCGGCGGCGATGCAAGTCGGACCCGATCGACGCCCACCTGGCCGCGTTGCACGCGCTGCGCCTGGACGCTGACCGGCTGCCCACGCCGCGCGCCCTCAACACCGCGATGGCCGCTTGACACCACATGGAAACGTCAGAAGGTTTCGGATTGGCCCGCGTGAGCCGAGACGAGAAGGTCAAGCGGAGACGAGAAGGTCAAGCGGTGGAACAAGCCCGTCGGCGGGACACCTGTGGGCAGTCTCCGTACTGCGTCAACGCGACCTCCGGCCCACCTTGACGCGTGGACTAGGTCGTTGCGTCTGATGTGGTCTCGGGAAGCGCTGCGGTCTTCATTCGGAGGGCAGCTACCACAAGCCAGACGGTCCACACGAGGATCAGACCGATTCCGAAGAGAGTGGGGATCTGGTTCGCGCCCGAGAATCCGCTGTTGCCGAGGATCCATCCCTGCGCTAGGTAGCAGAGGCCGCAGAGCGCCATGAGATAGCCGATTGCGCGCAAAACCCGGCCTGTAATTGCAATCACTGCGCCGAAGAGGATCAACGCGCATTCCGATGAACTGACCGAGATGCACGGCCGTCCATGACTGGCTCGCCGCATAGATAGCGAAAATGGTTCGGTGGTCATTCGGGTCTGCACCTTCTGGATGAAGGAATCCGGCAATGGCAGTAACGAGAACGCCGGCGAGAAGGAGGCCGGCGGCCAGCCTCGCTGAATCCCGCTCAACTCGCCCCAAGGGTGCTCGAGTGACCATCAGGACCTCCATTGGTCCATCGGAGCGGGCCGCCGGCTCCTGTGCGCTGCCACGCTTCGGCGCCTGCCTACGGGACCGGTGCAACACGAAACATCCTTCTCATCAAGCTGAACGACTGTCAAGCAACAGCAGGCGCACCCCCGCGTCGCGGCTCTTAGAACTGGGCGGACCGCAGCCGACCGCTGCCTATGGAGTTTGCAAACTTCTCGGGCTGGCGAGATTCGAACTCGCGACCCTTGACCCCCCAGATCGGGCGTCCATGGTTATCGAGCCTGAACCACTTATCGCTGGTGTCCATGTTCGACCGTTGAGGTGCGCTGAGTTCGGCCGTCTTGGTCCGTAGCTTCACCCCGTAACAATGGCGCTCGGATTGCCACATCCCCTCGGAGCGAGGAAGTCGGCGATCAAATGAGGGAGCCGGCCGCCGCCGACAGCGCGGATACTAATACCACGGCCGACAAACGGCCTCCTCGACCGTCTCGGGGTCGTCCGGCCAGCCGGGGTGAACGCCAGACGACGCCGGTGCCGACCACAGTCAGATGACTGCACCTGGCGGTCGGGGGTGGCGCCTCCGGGCCAGCTGCCCAGCGGCGGCGGCGTTGCGGCCGATCATCGCCAGCTGTACCCAGCAGCCGCAGTAGCCGGGTATCGGCTTCGTCCCCTACAGTCCCCTCGCAAGGGATTCTCAACGACGTGCGCGCACCCGGCTCCACCACAGCGAGAGTCCGACGGCGACCGCAACGAGCAATCCTCCGGCGCCGGCGAACCATGATGCGATGTCGACGTGCGTCTTCACCACTGTCACCTGGCTGGGCAGATCACCCAGTGCCCCCTGCAGCTGGTCGGCACTCTCAGCCTTGTAGTACTGGCCGCCGGTGATCTCGGCGACAGCCTGCAGGGTGGACTCGTCGATGATCCGCGGATTGCGGCCCGCACCCCCACCGAAACCGCCGCGCGGACCTCCGCCGGCCCATCCGCCGGCCTGCCGGCCGGTGCAGGCCATCCGCGAGGGGGTGGTCGTGCCGAATCCGATCGTGAACACCCTTAAACCCCGGACGGCTGCCGATTCGGCGGCTGTCGCCGGTTCGACGCCCTGAGTGTTCGCGCCATCGGTCAGCACGACAATCACGTCCGCCGCGTATCCCGACCGCTGAGCTGATTCCGCATCGACCCCGGTGGGCGCCACGGTCGGGTTGATCGCAGCGATGCTGTCGATCGAGGTGAGGATCGCCGAACCGATTGCTGTACCGCGCGCCGTGCTGAAGTTGTTAATCGCCTCGATCAACGCATCCTTGTCACTGGTCGGTGGCACCTGCAGACCCGCGACGCCCGCGAAGGCGACGAGACCGATCTTGGTCTCGCCGTCCTGGGACTCGATGAAGGAGACGGCTGCCTCCTGGGCAACGGTGAGCCGGTTGGGTTCGACATCGGTGGAGCACATGGATCCGGAGACGTCCATCGCCAGCATGATCGTCGTGGAATTGGACGGTACCGGCACGGTCGCCTGCGGCCGCGCCGCCCCGACACCGAGCGTGGCGAACCCGAGGAGGAGCAACAGGGTTGGGATGAGCCGGGTCCACCTCGTACGGGGTGGCAGCGCGGCCCGTACCAGGGCGATCGAGGTCACCCGCACCGCCGCGCGCCGCCGACGTCGCCGCAGCAACCAGACGACTCCCGCCACGATCGGGATGATCAGCAGCGACAACAGCGCCCACGGCCAGCTGAACGACATCAGACAAGCCTCCCCGTCCGAACACCGGTCAGCAGCGCGCCAACGGCCAGCAGCACCAGCGCCACGGCGATGAACCCGCCGGCCAGTGGCACGTCCTGCTTGGCCACCGTCAGCCGGAGGTCGATGGTGGAGGCGACATCGTCGAGCTGCTCCGCGTCGGAGGCGGGGCGGTAGTGGCCGCCGGTGGCCTGCGCGACGGCGGTCAACTGCCCCGTATCCAGAGCCGTATGCAACTGATAGCCGTCGATCGCGACGGTCGCTCCGTCTGCGGTGCCAACGCCGACGGCTTCGATGTGCACACCGGCCTTCTGGGCAATCGTCGCTGCAGCCGTCACCGCGTCGCTACCGCCGGAGCCGCCCTGGTCCTCGCCGTCGGAGAACAGCACGATAGTCGCCGAGCTCCAGTACCCGATGTCGGGCAGATCGCCGTCCTCGCCGATCCTGACCGGCCTGCCGGTGATTGCGCTCAGCGAACCGAGAATCGCCGAGGCCAGCGAGGTTCCGCCGGCGGTCCGCATGTTCTGCACCGCTGCCTTCGACGCGGCGCGATCCGCACTAGGCGGTGACGTGGTCAGCGCACCCTGGTCGAACCCGACCACGCCGATGTCGACGCTGTCGGGCTGGGTGTCGATGAACGACAGTGCCGCCTGCTGCGCGGCCGCTAACCGGCTCGGGGTGACGTCGTCGGCACTCATGCTGTTGGACACGTCCATCGCCAAGATGACCGTGCCGGCACTTCGGCCGACCGGCAGCGCAGCGGCCGGCCCGGCCACGGCAACCGCCAGTACCACGACTCCGCCGACGGAGAGCCACAGCCCGAGCTGGTTGTTACGCCGGCCCGCCACCGAGACCCCCGCTGCGGCAAGGGCAGCGGACCGGCGCCGGCTCACGAGCACGGCGCCGACGATCAGCGCCGCGGCAACCAGTAGGCCGAGGACGAGCAGCAGCGGCTGGGACAGGCTCATCCGCGTCTCCGACGGGTCTCGGCGATGACTTCCAGCAGCGTCTCGACGAGATCGCTTCCGGTGTCGACCCGGTGCAGCGGCACCCCGGCCCGGCGCATGCCGGACCGAAGTTGCGTGTCCCGTTCGTCGACCCCATCGCGGAACCGGGCGCGGAACCACGGGTCGGCGGAGTCGACGAGAATCTGTTCGCCCGTCTCGGCGTCCTCGACCACGATCAGGCCGGCCTCGGGTAGGGCGTCGTCCGCGCCGTCGACGATCCGCAGCGCGACGACCTCGTTCCGATGCGCGAGCCGGAAGAGCGGGCGTTGCCACTCCCCCGTCCCGATGAAGTCGGAGATCACCACGACCAGACAGCGACGGGCCAGTGACGCGACCGTGTCGAGCATGGCGGCCAAGTCAGTGGTGGCCGCCGCCCGGGAGTCCGGACCGCGGTCGAGTTCCCGTCCGATCCGCAGTGCATGACCGCGCCCGGTGCCGGGTGGGACGATACGTGTCGTGCCGGTGTCATAGAGGATGGCACCGACCCGGTTGCCGCTGCGGCCGAGCAGTCTGGCCAGGATGAGCGCGAGTTCGGCAAGCACGTCCTGTTTCACGCGGCCCGGGCCACCGACCACCATGGATGCCGATCGGTCGAGGACGAGCCATGTGGTCAACTCGCGATCCTCGTTGAATTCGCGCACCTGCGGTTCATCGAGCCGGGCAGTCACGTTCCAGTCGATGTGCCGGGCGTCGTCGCCTTCGACGTACGGCCGCAGCCCGGCGAAGTCAAATCCAGTACCTCGCCGCGGGGTGCGATACCCGCCCTGGACGCGCCCGTCGAGTCGCCGCACGACCCGCCACTCCAGCCGGAGCAGCAGACGGTCCGGCGCTGAGATCATGGCTGTAGCACCACGTCCGGCATGGGCACAGCGCGCAGCACCCGAATCAGGATGCTGTCGGCATCGAGGTCGTCAGCCAGCGCTTCGTACGACAGCACGATCCGGTGGCGCAGTACGTCGAGGGCCACTTCGTCGACGTCGTTGGGGACCACGTAGTCCCGGCCGTGCAGGAACGCAAGCGCCCGCCCGCCCAGGACGAGCGCGATCGTGGCCCGCGGGCTGGCCCCGTAGGTCACGTACCTCTCCAGGTCGCCTTGGCCGACCCCTGCCGGCGATCGGGTGGCGGCGACGAGCCGGACGGCGTAGTCGACGACGGCGGGGTCGACGTAGACCTGCGCGACGCTGTCCCGCATCCGGATCAGGTCTTCCGGGGTCAGCATCACCTGCGGCGGACCCGGCGGCACCAGAGCCCGCCCGACGATCGCGTGCTCCTCCGGCGAGGTCGGATAACTCACGAGCACCTTCATCATGAATCGGTCGACCTGCGCCTCGGGCAGCGGATAGGTGCCGTCGGACTCGATCGGGTTTTGGGTCGCCATCACCAGGAACGGCTCCGGTACAGGGAACGTCTCCCGCCCGATGGTCACCTGTCGCTCCTGCATCACTTCGAGCAACGCGCTCTGCACTTTGGCGGGGGCGCGGTTGATCTCGTCGGCCAGCAGCAGATTGGTGAACACCGGCCCCAGCGAGACCTCGAACTCGCCGGTCCGCTGGTGGTAGACCCTTGTTCCGATGAGGTCGGCGGGCACAAGATCCGGGGTGAATTGGATTCTCTGGAACTGCCCGCCGATCGCGCCGGCCAGCGACTTCACCGCGAGCGTCTTGGCCAGCCCCGGGACGCCCTCAACGAGCAGGTGACCGCCGGCGAGCATGGCGATTGCCATCCGCTCGAGCAGTACATCCTGACCGACGATCGTGCGCTTGATCTCGAACAGCACCGGTTCGAGCGGGCTTGGCGTCACGGCATCACTTCCCTCGATCTTTCCACGTATCAGGACTAGGGCGTGTCCCCAGAGCAGTTTCAAAGGGCCACGTCCTGCGGGGGTTCAAGGGGGTTGCCTCCCTTTGCTGACAACGCGCCCGGTTCACAGCCGCGGGCCCCTGCCCTGCCCCGGCCCCGAGTCCCCGCCGAGCGCGGTGCCGATCGGAACGGCGAATCCGATCCCGGCGAACGCCTCGTCATCTCCGGGGGCGGCGATCGACACGACGATGCCGACGACGATCCCCTGGGCATTCAGCAGCGGACCGCCGGAGCTGCCCGGGTTCACCGCGGCGTCGAACTGGATCAGCCCGGACAGCGCGCCCACTTTGGTCTCCGTCGTGCGGTTCAGACCGGAAACGACGCCGGTCGTCGTGCTGTCCCGCAGCCCCAGCGGGTTGCCGATGGCCACCACATCCGAGCCGACGGCGACGCTTCCGCCGACGGTCGCCGGGACCACGACTTCGGGGAGCTTCTTCGGAGTCAACGTGGCGATGTCGATCTTCGGGTATGCGGCGGCGATCGTTCCGGATGTCTTGGTCCCGTCGGCGAACACGATCGAGATGTCGCCGGCGCC
>JBKPTR010000151.1:0-5848 GCA_046735615.1 Actinomycetota bacterium | reverse complement strand
TGCCATGGTCACGATCTGCATGTTGACTTTGTGCAGTCGATCCGCGAACGGCACCATTACGGCGAGTCCGGGGCCGCGGACGCGGTCGCGGATCCGACCGAATCTAAAGACAAGACCGCGCTCGAACTGCTTGACAACCCTCACGCTAACCGCGGCGCCCACTAAGGCAGCTCCTCCGAGCACCACCAGCACCTCAAACAACATCACAACCTCCAACGCTCAACACCCGGAGCCGGGCGGGGAAGTCCTTGCGTTGGGCCGGTCCCGAGGTTGCTCGCTGCCCTCCACGGTAGTCGGGCCCTGCGTAGATCAAGGTGGTCCAATGCGTGCCCCGAGGCGCCGGACGCCAAGAGATCGGACCTGTTCGACCCGGGCTTTGGACGAGCGTGCCAATCCGGTGGTGCCGGGCTTCAGGAGCGTTTTGCTACCCAGGCAGTAGTAGCAACCATTCTCTCCCTGCGGCCCGGCGGCAGCCGATAGCGTTTGCAGGGTGCTTGACGGACTTCGCGATGAGTTGGACGCGCCGGGTTTCACTGGTTTCGATATCCAGCTGCCTGGTGAGGACTCGGCTGTCGCACCGCTGGAAGCTTAACCAGTCGCGTCCTGCTGAGACCATCACCAGGTACGCCGGCGCGACCTACATCCAGCACAACCCGCATGCCGGCCCCGTCCGGCCAGCCTCCAGTGACTAAGAAGGCGCCAAGACCGACGCCGAGCAGACCCACCCAAGAATCCGTGCAGCGGCAGGCCGTACGGCAAGACCTCGGCGTCCGCAATCGGCCGGATCGCCGCGGTCAGGAAGCCAGCCCCCGAGACCGATCACCATGAACACCAGTACGGGATGGCGTGCGGTGATGCGGAGCACAGCCGCCATCAATCCATTCTGGGGTTAGCGAGCCTGGCGAGCCAGAGCTAGCCGGGCCTCGGCGGCAGTGGACGCCAGCCGGCGGGCAACTCGAAGTCAGACATACTCCTCTGGCTACTGCTCCACAAGAGGGTTTCGCAGCTTGCAACAAGATCAACAGACAGCATCCAGCGCACACCCGGCACATCACGAGGCTGGATGTACGCGGTGGTCGGCAGATGGACGCTGGATCCCGATCGTGTTGCGTCGAGTTCGGGACGAACGGTCGCATCGGGGCGCGTCCTGTCGTGGGCTATCCAGTATCCAGTCAGCCGCCGGACCCAGCCGCTCACGATCTGGGCGCTGAACAGCGGGAACTCGAGCTGGCCCTCCAGCCAGGTAAGCCGTTCCCGGTGCGTCGAGTGGTGCAGGTGCAGCTGGCGGCGGCCTGGCGCATACTTCCGTGCTCGACAACAGCCGCCGCCGTGGTCCGCCAGCTACGTGTGCTGAGGCCAGAGCGGCTCCAGAATGACCACGTCCGGGACGCCCCCACTTGTGAGACACCTGCTCGGCGAGCGTCATCAGACTGCCAGGCTCTTCGTAACGCACAGAAAGGACCATCCATGACTATCACTGCGCCGACTCCCGCGGCTGTCGCTTGGCGGCGCCTTGGCCGGGTCACCGGCGTCGCCGGGGTGGCCGCGGTAGTCCTCATCCTTGTCCCTATAGTCGTGGGCACGCGCCAGGAGCCCACCTTCGACGCTGCCGCAATCGAGGTCCTCACCTACTACCGGTCGCCCCACACGCCTGCGACCCAGTTCCGGTCGTTCGCCCTCACCATTGGGTTGGTCACCTTCGTCTGGTTCGTCGTTGCGCTGACCACCTTGCTGCGGCGCGCCGAGGGCGAGGCGCCGTGGCGGTCGGCAATCGCGATGGCCTCCGGTGTGCTCTTCGTGGCCCTGGTCCTGTCCGGGAACGACGTTGCTGCCGCGTTCCGCGCCGATGACCTCGACCCTCAGATCGCCAGGTATGCCTTCGATGAGGGACAGGTCGCATTCGCCAACGCCCGGGTGGCCCTTGGCAGTTTCGCCGTCTGCTGCGGCTGGGTAATCGCCTCGACCGGATTCCTCCCGCGCTGGCTGGGATGGCTCGCGGTCGCAAGCGGAGTAGGACTCGCCTTAAGCCGGATCAGTTGGACCAGCTACATCTGGCTGCTGCCCTACGGAATGTTCTGGCTGTGGGTGATCATCGTGGCCCTGCTGCTCCTGCGCCGCAACTTCCGCGGCGTCGCCAAGTCCGGCTGACGCGCCCGGATCGGCCGTCGCTACGAGGACACGCACATCCTGACTGCTGCGCGCCAAAATGAGTGACGACCACTCTCGACCCGCTGACACCCGCCCGGACGCCGTCGGACCCTCGTAACGCACGTCTCCCGACAGGCCGGCATGGTCATGGGCTGGCCGGCGAAGGCTTCGGCACGAAGAGGTCGCAGGTTCGAAGCCTCACCGCGACGGAGCCTGGCAGGCTCATCGCATGGACGATCTAGGTCGCATCCTGGTCCGCCGCCCTTCGCCTCGGCTCGCGGCCGGTGAGCTGACCCATCTGCCGCGTTCGCCGGTCGACCCGGACTTGGCTCTGACTCAGTGGCAGGGTTACGTCGCTGCGTTCGCCGACCACGGCTGGGCCGTGACCGAGATCGCGCCGGCGGACGAGCATCCGGACGGGGTGTTCGTCGAGGACACCGTGGTGATGTTCGACGACCTCGGGGTGATCACCTCACCTGCGGTGGTGTCGCGGCGCGGCGAGGTCGACTCGACCGCGGCCAGCCTCGACGGCATCGGCGGACTGACCGTTGCACGCATCGCGCTGCCGGGGACGCTCGATGGCGGTGATGTGCTCAAGATCGGCCGGACGGCCTATGCCGGGCAGAGTTCGCCTACCAACCCAGAGGGCGGGGCCCAACTCGCCACATTGATCGAGCCGCGCGGGTGGCGGGTCGTACCGGTGCCCGTCACCAAGGTCTTGCACCTAAAGTCCGGGGTGACCGTCCTGCCGGACGGCACGGTGATCGGCTATGAGCCGCTCGTCGACGATCAGCACATCTTCCCGACGTTCCTGCCGGTGCCGGAGGAGCACGGCGCCGCCGTCGTCGACCTCGGCGACGGCGTGGTGATCATGTCGGCTAACGCCCCGCGCACCGCCGACCTGCTGCGCGGTCGCGGTCTGCGGGCGGTGACGGTGCCGATCACCGAGTTCGAGAAGCTCGAAGGTTGCATCACCTGCCTGTCCGTCCGGCTTCGCCGGGTGGCGGGCGATTCAGTCGTCGGCGTGCCGCGGCAGGAGGACCGGGACGGGTGAGTGCTAGATCAGCTTGCTGGCCCGGACCGACGTACGACGCGAGTTTCATGGGGTGATATCGGTCCTGCCAATGGTGCTGGAGGAATCCGGTGAATCCGATCTCTTCTGCCAGCTGAAACAGCACCAGCTGCAGTAGAAAGACGGTGGTCACCCCCGCCAGCGCTCGCGGCCAGCCACCCGGAGGTGATGTCAGCGCACTTGGGCCATATATAGCCATTGAAATGAGCGTTGCTCCCACGGGAACGGTGAACAGGGCGACCAGATACCCGCGGAGCGGGACCCGCCAGCGCACGCTGCGCTGGGCAAGATCAACGACGCCTTCGCGCCCAGCGAGCGCTCCAGTGACCAAGAAGGCACCCAATATCCACGTCGCCGATAACATGCCGCTGTCTTGCATCACTCGTTTGCCGGCCAGAGCCGACCCGCGTCAGCCGGCCAAGCTCGGTCAGGTTGTTGCCGACGCCTGCCCCCGCAAAAAGCAACTCGTTGCCACACCGTGGCCGGATCATGCAAAGCCGCGCCGAGCCCGGCCCGTCTGCCGCTTCCGACGCGTCCGTCTTGGCCGCCCTGATGAAGGCCGTCGAGCCGCAGCAGCCGGGTACGTGATCGACCAGTGGCGGAATCCCGAAGCCATCGAGATCGCGCAGTCTGACGACGACAGGCGCGCATCAGGAAGATCACCGATGAGATGCGGCATCTGCAGGAACAGAAGAACGAGGCGCTGCGGATGAAGCTCCGGGGGAGGTCAACGCCAAGACGTTTCGAGAGGTGACGGCGGAAATCGACGCGGCACATGATCAGCTAGCTTGGGAGCATAAGCGACTGGCCAGCGAGGCGGCCATGCCGGAGCTACCTGACCCGTCTTTGGCGTGGGAGGATCTGTCTGCTGTTGATCGGCGCGCGCTGACCGAGATGCTGGTGGACAAGATCGTCATCTACCCCCATCCGCACGTGATGGACGCCGCCGGTCGTCGCCACTACACCCTCCGCGCCATCCCGTATCAAGATCTTCAGCAAGAGGCTGAGCGGCTCAAGGCGGTGCACGCGGCTCGGGTCAAGATCGTCCCCAGGGTTTGAGCAGAGGGTCGGTCACAGAAGGGTTCCTTTTCCCCTGCGCGGGCGTCCGGACTGGTCCACAATGTGACCGGATCTAGAGGAAGGCGGCGCCGTGGAGCAACAACCGCGTGACGATGCTCCGCGTCCCCAGCAACGCTCGCAGCCGCCCTGGCAGCAACCATTCCCGCAACCACCGCAGCAATCGTGGCCGCAACCGTCCCAGCCGTTCGCAGCGCCGCCGGCCCAGCAGTACCTGCAACCGGCCCCATGGTCTCCGGTCGAGCCGCCGTCTCAGCGATATGCACATCCTTCGTTCAGATCGGTTAATGGCCTCGGTACGGCGGTCTCCATCCTGATCTGCCTAGTAGCGCTCGCTCAGGCGGTGCTCGCCGCGTCGGACTGGTACACGTACAAAGTGGTCAAGGATTATGTCGAGGGTCCGGTCAAGGATGCCGACCGCCTGGATCGCGCCGATCAGGTTTGGGTCCTGGCCGTCGGCGGCTTCCTGCTCGCGCTGTTGGCCGCGGGCGTCGTGTTCATTGTCTGGCTCTGGCGGGCCCGGGGTAACGCTGAACTCTTCTGCTATGGACAGCACCGGCGCGGTCGCGGCTGGGTGATCGGTGGCTGGTTCTGCCCGGTGGTCAACATCTGGTTCCCCAAGCAGATCGTCGACGACGTGATCGCGGCCAGCGACTCGCGAACACCGCCGCTGTTCCCAGACCTGCGTCGTATCCGTCGCCATGGCCTGGTGCTGGCCTGGTGGCTCACCTGGGTCGCCGCCGAGGTCATCGTCACGGTGGGCAATCCGGACCTCGCCTCCGACGTACAGGACGTCAGCGACCGAGCGTTAGGAGCGAGCGTGTCCACGCTCCGCGCTGTGCTGGCAGCCATCTGCGCCGTGCTCACCGTACGAGTGGTACGCCTGGTCAACCGCCTGCAGATGTCCCGGCCGTGGACTCCCTGGTGGGCGACCGATCCGTTGACCGCGCCACAGCTCTGGCCGGCCCAGCATCTGCAGCAAATCTAAGGAGCTAGTGTGACCACTCCATACGGCCAGGGCCCGCAGCAACCCTACGGCCAGCAGCCCTACGGCGCACCCCAGATGGGTTACCCCGCCGCGCCCGGCGGCGTGAAGCCCAACAACTACCTGGCCTGGTCAATCGTCTCGATCTTCCTGTTCTGGCCACTCGGGATCGGGGCCATCATCAACGCCACCAAGGTCGACCCGGCGTGGCAGATGGGCAACGCCGCGATGGCTCGGGAGCACTCCAACAAGGCCAAGATGTTCTCCATGATCGCGACGATCATCGGAGCGGTCTGTTTCGTCATCCAGTTCATCATCGGGTGGAGGCTTGGATTGTCGCTATTTGGCAGCGAATAGCGTCTGGTACGCGCAATGGGGCCTTTCGCGCGCGCGTACGCGTAAAGGGGTCAAGGCCGTTGACTAGGCCGAATATCGGCCGCTCTTGATGCTCTATCAAGTGCTCAGAACTGTCCGTGTGCTCGTCTTTGACGTGGCAGTATCGGCCGCACGCGGGCAGCCTGAGTAGAAAGGACTGCCCCTGTGGATTGAGTTACCGGGGGGCAGTC
>JBKPTR010000150.1:0-4247 GCA_046735615.1 Actinomycetota bacterium | reverse complement strand
GGGAGGCCGGGAGCGGTCGCGCCCTCCTCGAAAGCTTGGGCATGTCAGGGACAATATCGAGGTGCCGACCTACCGCGACGAAGCCGTGGTTCTTCGCACGCACAAGCTCGGTGAAGCTGACCGGATCATCACCATGCTGAGCCGGCGCCACGGCAAGATACGTGCAGCCGCGAAGGGGGTACGCCGCACCACCTCGAAGTTCGGCGCTCGGCTCGAACCGTTCTCCCACATCGACCTACAGCTCGCAGTTGGGCACACACTCGACGTGATCACACAGGTCGAGTCGCTGGATGCCTTCGGCGAGCCGCTGACCGACGACTATCCCGCATATACGGCGGGCCAGGTCATGCTGGAGACGGCTGATCGCCTGGTGGTCGAGGAATCCGAGCCTGCACTGCAGCAATACCTGTTACTTGTGGGAGCTTTGCGAGCGCTCAACCAGGGCACCTCCGACGGACGTCGCCCCCCGACGTTGATCTTGGACTCCTACCTGTTGCGGGCATTGGCAGTAGCCGGCTACGCGCCCTCCTTTTCCGACTGTGCTCGGTGTGGTGTCGCAGGGCCCCACCGAGCCTTCTCCCCTGCCTTGGGTGGCGCTGTGTGCGAGCGCTGTCGTCCAGCCGGAGCAGCCCGGCCTGCTCCTGAGACCCTGGCGTTGCTCGGTGCGCTGCTCGAGGGCCGGTGGAGCGATACCCGCCAGGTGCCCGATCGGGTTGCACGGGAGGCCAGCGGGATCACTGCCGCGTTCGCGGCCTGGCATCTGGACCGCAACCTGAGATCACTGGCGCATGTCGAGCGTTGACCCGAGGTGGCCACCGCCGCACGCAGGACGGGCATCCACAGTCGCGCCGCAGCAGCCGGCAGTGCAGCGCCCACATCGGGTCGCGTACCTGCTCGCCGTGATCATGCCAGTGATCTTGTTGGTGGCACTGGCTGTCCCCGTCGGTATTGCCTGGACGATCGCCCGACTACGGCAGGCTCCTGGCAGCGTGACGACCCCACCGCCAGCCGACCCCAACGCGGTCGACGGCAAACCCGGTCTCGGCGATCCCTATTACCCACAGGCTGGCAACAGCGGCTATGACGTGGCCAAGTATCAGATCGTGATCAACTGGGATCCGGCAACGCAAACCATCACTGGTACGACCACGATCAGCGCACATGCAACCCAGCAGCTCAACTCGTTCTACTTCGACCTAGTCCTGCACACCGACACAGTCAGTGTCAATGGCGTGCCCGCGGAAGCCGTCGCACGAGGCTTCTCCGATGTCTATGTCAAGCCAGCAGCACCGATCACGGCCGGCAGCTCGTTCCAGGTAGTGGTCGCCTACTCGGGCAAACCCGGTGATATCCAGCAAAGCGACGTCCACCCGTGGTGGTCCAGCAACGGAGAGTGGACTGCGGCCGGTGAGCCGGAGAGCGCAGCGTGGTGGTATCCCTCGAATGATCATCCGTCGGATCCGGCTCTGATGGACGTCTCGATCCGGGTACCGGCGGGTATGGAAGCCATCAGCGTCGGTCGGCTCGAATCGGCCGACGCCGGAAATGAAAAGGACTTCAACACCTGGCATTGGGTCGCGCGGCAGCCGATGGCGACGTATGTGAACTTCATCGCCATCGGTCAGTACGAGCTGAAGCAGGGACTTGATCATGGCCGGCCGTACGTCTATGCGGTGTCGGAACAGCTGTCGCCAGAAGACCGCAAGAAGGCGTTTGCTGCGCTGATGAGCTCAGGGATGCGGATCCGGACGCTGGAGACGATGTTCGGTCCGTATCCGTTCAGCGAGATTGGCGGAATCGTCCCGGTGCACAAGCTCTGGTTCGGCGGGCTAGAGACGCAGACCCGACCGGTCTATGACGCTAGGTCGATCTTGAACGGTGACTTCGAACCGAGCCTGATCGACCACGAGCTAGCCCACATGTGGTTCGGCGACAACGTCACCGTGCGGCAGTGGAACGACATTTTCATAAGCGAGGGTTACGCCTCGTGGGCCCAGTGGGGAGCCAGGGAGCGGCGGGGCGGACGTCCGGCGAATGACTCGTTGAATCGCGCGTACGAGCGACTTGCTCACAACGACGACTTCTGGAAGATCACCATGATCGATCCCAGCAAGGCTCACCTTTTCGATGCGGTCTATGTGCGGGGGCCAATGGCACTTCAGGCACTCCGCAATGTGATCGGCGACGAAGCCTTCTTCAAGCTGGCTCGGGACTGGAGTCAAGCTCCGGGAAGTCGCACTCTCGAGGAGTGGATGGCGGCCGCACAGTCCCACACCACGGTTGATCTCGGCCCGTTCTTCCAGGCCTGGATCTACTCCCCGACGGCTCCGGCCCATACCGCAGCGAACGGCTTCCGATGATCTCTGGCAGTGGCGACGGCAAATTTCCGACCAATGCGGGGTTCTGAAGCCCTCGTTACGGTGCTCCAGCATAATCGCCCGCAATGGTCGGAAATTTGTTTTCCGGAGCGCCCGCTTTGGAACGCTCCCGCGTGGCAAAGTGCCTAGGCCACCCGGTTGATAGCCGAGATGACGGCCTTGAGCGAGGCGTTGACGATGTTTGCGTCCATCCCCACTCCCCACACCACCACGCTGTTCTCACCCTCGCCGACCTCACACTCCACGTACGCTGCGGCGAGCGCATCACCACCCGCAGATAGGGCGTGCTCGGTGTAGTCGAGCACCCGTACGTGGTGGCCGAGCGTGGAAATGGCGTCGACGAAGGCTGACACCGGGCCGTTCCCCTCGCCAGTGATCGGCTGGCTCGAGCCGTTGGCCATGACGTGCGCAGTAAGGGAGGTTTGTCCATTCTGCGCGGAAGTCGTCGCGACACTCTCTAGGCGCACTGGGGTGTCAGGTTCGAGGTACTCGAACTGGAAGATCTCCCAGAGCCGGCTCGCGCTCACTTCGCCGCCGCCGGCGTCGGTGTGTGCCTGTACCGCTTTCGAGAACTCGATCTGGAGCCGCCGTGGCAGGTCCAGATTGTGTTCGGACTTCATGATGTAGGCGACCCCACCCTTGCCGGATTGGGAATTCACCCGGATGACCGCCTCATACGTGCGGCCCACATCATAGGGATCAATCGGCAGGTAGGGCGCCTGCCAGGCGATCTCCCGGACACTGATGCCTTCTGCCTGCGCCCGCTTTTCCAGGTCCTCCAGGCCTTTCTTGATCGCGTCCTGGTGGCTGCCGGAGAACGCGGTATAGACCAGGTCGCCCGCGTATGGGTGCCGCGGGTGGACCGGCAGGTTGGTGCAGTACTCCACGGTGCGACGGATCTCGTCAATCCGGGAGAAGTCGATCTTGGGGTCAATTCCTTGTGAGAACAGGTTCATGCCCAAAGTCACCAAGTCCACATTGCCGGTGCGTTCGCCGTGGCCGAAGAGGCAGCCCTCGACCCGATCGGCCCCGGCCATCATGGCCAGCTCGGTCGCCGCGGTGGCGGTGCCGCGGTCGTTGTGAGGATGCAGCGAGATCGCCACATGCTCCCGATTACGCACCTGCCGGCTGAACCATTCGATCTGATCGGCGTAGACATTCGGTGTCGCCATCTCAACTGTCGCCGGCAGGTTCAAGATGATCTCGCGGCTCTTCGATGGTTGCCAGACATCCATGACCGCGTTACAGACCTCGACCGCGAACTCCATCTCGGTGCCGGTGAAGATCTCCGGCGAATACTCGTAGCCGAACTCGACCTCGCCCAGATACTGCTCGGCATACTTCATCACCAGCTCGGTACCGCGGGTAGCCAGTGCGATGCATTCAGCCTTGTCGACATGGAAGACCACACGCCGGAACAGCGGCGCCGTGGCGTTGTACATGTGGATGGTGGCCGTCTTGGCACCGACCAAGGACTCCGCTGTGCGCTCGATGAGATCTTCACGAGCCTGGGTCAGTACCGACACGACCACGTCGTCGGGGATTTTGTCCTCTTCGATGAGCTGCCTGACGAAGTCGAAGTCGGTCTGGCTGGCAGAAGGAAATCCGATCTCGATTTCCTTGTAGCCCATCTGCACCAGCAGTTCGAACATTTTGTGTTTGCGCGCCGGCGTCATCGGATCGATCAGCGCCTGGTTGCCATCCCGAAGATCAGTTGACAGCCACCGCGGCGCCTTAGTGATCACGCTCGAGGGCCATGTCCGATCCGGAAGATCGATTGGGGTGAACGGCCGATAGCGTTGGAAGGGCATCGGGCTGGGTTGCTGAACCGGTACGGTCTGTGCTCGCGTACCGAACGAGGTCTGTTCC
>JBKPTR010000149.1:0-8888 GCA_046735615.1 Actinomycetota bacterium | reverse complement strand
CCGCGATTACGGCATCACCCGGTTCTGGGTGCAAAGCCTGGTCAAACGCTTCAAGACCGTTAGAGCCTCGGTCTAGGCGGCCGGGAGGGTCAATATCGAATGGCCCGCAGCACATTGCCGCAGACCACACCCTCACCTGATAGCAGACTTGAGAGTTACCATTCTGTTATAGATCCCACATCCGACGTTCACTGCGAGGCGTAAACCAGCCCTCCGGAAGTTCTTGAGGTGGCCAGAATGTCGAACCACCTGAAGAGTGAGAAGCCGACTCCCCTGAAAACGGAGAAGAGCAGCGAGATCGAGGAGCGGCTTCAAGCGCCGCAGATGGTCGCCGCCGCGGCCGACCTGACCCGATACATCCTCGAAGCGGCCCCCGATCGCCTGTCCCACAGCCAAGGGGTCGCTCGACGCGCCCGTTTTCTCACCCTCACCGTTGAGCCGCCCTGCGCACCGTTGTTAGTCGCCGCTGCTTGGCTCCACGACATTGGGTATGCGCCCGGTCTGCGCGACACCGGTTTCCATCCGGTCGATGGCGCCCGCCACCTGCGCGCCGTCGGCTGGCCGCCGGCAATCTGCAACCTTGTCGCCCACCACTCCGGAGCGCGTTTCGTCGCCAGAGTTCTCAGGCTCGACCGGGAACTGGACGCGTACCAGTTCTCCCAGGACGCAATCTCCGACGCCCTGACCGTGGCCGACCAAACCACTGGCCCGCACGGGGAAGCGATGAACCCGGACGAACGGATGCGCGACATGCTCAGGCGTCACGGGCCAAACTCGGCCAACGCGCTAGCTCATCCCCTTCGTGAGCCCTACCTCCGCGCGGCCGCAGCCAGGGTGGCCGAGCGCCTCGACAGCATCGGCGTAGACACCGAGCTCACCAAGCTCGCTACCGCAGCAGCGTAGGGCTGTCGCTCACTGTTCCCTCCGTCACCTCAACCCGTGGAGAAGCCCGCCGGGCTCGAGCACTCGCGAGGGTGTGTAGGGCATGCGCATGGGCCGACGCGGCGGGCCATCTGCACTGACATGGTGGGCATGGCGAAGGAGGTTTCAGGGGCTTCGCTTGTGGACGATGTGGAGAACTCTGTGGAGAGCAGAGATGGCGAATCGATGCCGCTGGGCCACCCGCCGGCTTCTCTGTGTCTAAGCAGGCTCCGCCCCGCCCTGGACGCGCCGCACACGAGATCACCCGTATGCATGATCAGAATGCGTCCCAGTACGACGTGGACAGCGATCTTGATGCGCTGATGGACTAGCTGGCATCCAGGTTCCGCGGCATGAGTTAGCCGATAAGCTCTCCACCTCACTGCCCGCTGGTCGATCGATCGGCGTAATGATCTTGCTAGCACGATCTCTCCAGCAGTTGGAAGGTGGCCGATCGTCACTTCGAGCACGCGAGTGCGCTCCCTCTCGAACAGCACCCGGTGAGAGCCGGGTGCGGCAACGACGGCATCGAGGCTGTCGGGCCACGGCCAGGTACCTGACTCGCTCAGCATGCTGTCCATCCGGGTCAGCTCCTTCCGTGCTGTTCGCCTTCGGCGGCGACTCTCATGCAGCGAGTCCGCATCATGGCCTAGTCGTGTGAGGTGATGGGCGGTCCCGCCGGCTAGACCGATTCGTTGGGTGGCTACGTGCACATGCTTTCCAAGCATCGCGGACTGCACGTAATCAGCCAGCAACGCTTGCGTTCGCCGCATTGCTGCAGTGCCCCCCTGGTGCGCGGGGCCCCAATCCTCGAACCAGCATCGATGCGCTCCAGAGCTGGCAGCAGATCAAGCTGTTGTCGGTACGCACCGACCGACTGCGCCGGTGGTGGTACCGCGCCAACAGGTCCCCCTCATCGCCTCCCGAAGATATCTTGCTCAATCTGGCGTCCTTAGGTGCGGAGGTATCAGTCCAGCACGCCGGATCGGATGCCACTCGACGCCTTACAGTCCTTGGCGCAGTGAGTATTGGGTTTCGCAGCGGTCTAATTGCTCATGGACGCAACTAATCTTGCAGGTCTTTACGATCTACCGCTGCTCGAGTGGTCCCAGATCGAGGCTCGACTAGGGGAAGGGATCACCCAAGTGCCGGACTCTGGCGGTCCCAACCGGCACACATGTTGGCTGACCACCATCAACGCCGACGGCAGCCCGCAAGTGACCGGCGCCGGCGCCTCGTGGGTTGACGGCGCCTTCTGGTTCCAGACAGGTGAGCGCACGCGTAAAGGCAGAAATTTGGCTAAAGATCCTCGGTGTGCGCTAAGCGTGGCCGTCCACGACTTCGATCTGGTTATCGAAGGCACTGCCAGCAAGATCACCGATCCGGGAACCGTGGCAGCAATGGCGGCACTTTGGGCCAGCGAGGGATGGCCTGCCCGAGTCGACGAAACTCGCCACGGGCTCACCGCCGATTACAGTGCTCCATCGGCCGGTCCGCCGCCATGGTTTGTGTATCGCCTCACGCCACGGAAGGCGACTGCAGTGGCGACAATTGCTCCAGGAGGAGCCACACTCTGGCGATTCTGAAGCAATGGCCGCTTGGGCCAACTGCACCGCGAACCTTCCCCGTCCGCTGGCGGCACCGATGATCAAGACATTCTGACCCGGCTGGACCAGTCCCTTGTCACGCAGAGCGCCTTCGGAGGTGCCGAACACCTCATCTCGCGCTGAAAACTGTGCGACACCTTTGCCGTTTTCCTCAACACGACCTGCAACATCGATCCCGCGGACTGGGACCTTTGGTTTGCGCACTCGACGACAACGCGTGCAGTACAGCAACCCGGTCACTAGGTGCCACACGCGTGGACGAGGCCCGCCGCATGAACGCGCAGCAGAACGTCGTCCTCGCGGCTAACCGCGGGCTTGTTGATCTCTTTGAGCTCCAGCACATCGGGTGAGCCGTAGTTGCTCGGACGATCGCCTTTCAGATGTCTTCACCACTCCGTCAGGCCACGAAGCTCAGCTTGGTCGCAGAACGTTCAAAGATCCTTGGCGCAGCGACCAGACCAATGCCTTCCGCAAACAGTTATGACGTGCACCACGGGGGCGATGTCGTGCAGAGTTTCTGCACAGTCGCTCGACCGAGGATGATCACGCAGTGGCGGGTGCCGTCGACGCATTGCTTCCGTTTCACCACTGGCTCCGCTCGGCCGAGATTGGCCGGAGATTATTTCATTGACGAGCCTCGGGAGGAGGGGCGTGGGTCGAATTGTCTCTGAAGCGTAGTCGTGAAAAGCCGCGGGGAAGCGCGATGAACACGGATCTGCACGTCGCAGAGATTGGGCATGGCGAGGCGATTGTCTTCATCCACGGAGCTTTCGATGCCGCAGAGGAGACCTTCTCGGAGCAGATGGAGCTGGCAGATGAGTACCGCGTCGCGCTCGTTGGCCGACGTGGCTGTGCCAGAGCCCTCCTGCAGAGCGCATGGACTTCGAGGCGCAGGTGGAACGAGCTGAAAGCAAGATCAGAAACTTGGAGCGTCGCGGAGCCCGCGTCAGTTGATCGAGCCGACCCGATCGCCACAGTTGGCCGGCAGTGGGACCAGAACGCGAACGCGCCGTCAGTCGGGCAGCGGCGTCCAATGGAGTGAAGCGTTATTCAGCCAGGTGGGCGTTCGAAGGCCGCTGGATTCGGGTCGAGGGAGAGTATCTCGGCGAGCCTTGTGGCGTTACGCTGACTGGCACGATGGCTGCGTTGGGCGACCATGCCCCGCGTTCAGGATCGCGGGTCTTTGTGGGCCGAGACCGCGAATTGGCGGAACTCGTGGCCGGCCTCGATGACGCGATCGGCGGCCGGGAACGACTGTTCCTGATCACGGGGGAGCCTGGGATCGGCAAGACCTGGCTCGTTGAGCACCTTGCAGCGCACGCGACCACTCGAGGCATCCATGTCTATTGGGGTCGCTGCTGGGAGGGTGGGGGCGCTCCGCCGTTTTGGCCGTGGGGCCAGGTGATCGGTGCCCTCGCCGAGGACTACGACGAGCACACACTTGCCTCCTGGCTGGGTGCAGGGATGGCCCTTGTCGCTCAGCTAGCCCCCGGCTTCGCCGAACGCCTTGGTACGAGCACAATCCCTGAAGTTGTCTCGCGTGAGTCCGACGCGGCGCGCTTCTACCTGTTCGAGGCCGTTACTGCCCTCTTCAAGAATGCGGCGTCGGTCCAGCCCGTGCTGCTGATCTTCGACGATCTGCATGCGGCAGATGAACCCTCCCGGTTGCTTCTTGAGTTTCTGGCGCGGCAGCTGCTCGATGCCCGGCTCCTTGTGGTGGGGACGTTCCGCGCTTTCGAGGCAGTGCGGTCGTCTGACATAAGCGATGCACTGGGGCGGCTGGTGCGTGAAGGGCAGCTACTCAACGTTCGAGGGCTCGGCCGCAACGAGGTGAAGGATCTCATCGAGGTGCTCTCGGGGGCCGTGCCCTCCCAGGCGCATGTGGCCGCCGTCTACGAACAAACCGAGGGCAATCCGCTGTTTGTCCGCGAGGTCGTGCGCCTGCTGTCCAGCGAGCCCACCATGCAGCGCAGCGGCGGAGCTACGGTGCCGATACCCGGCAGCGTACGGGCGGTGATCTGGCGGCGCCTGGCGCCGCTGTCCTCCGATGCGGTGCAGGTGCTGTCGGCCGCTGCGGTGGTGGGACGGGGGTTCGATCTGGCACTGGTAGGACCCCTGTGCAAGCTGCCGGTCGAGCGTGTGCTCGGCGGCCTATCGGAGGCGGCGGCATTTGGCGTCGTGACCGAAGAGGAAGGCGCCGTCGGCGCGTACCGCTTCTCGCACTCCCTGATGCGAGAGGTGCTGTACGAGCGGCTGCCGATCCCAGTCCGAACCCAGCTGCACCAGCTGGCTGGTGAGGCGATCGAGCGCCAGTACGGCATCGGATCGGAGACCCACGTCGCCGAATTGGCCCGCCACTTCGCCGAAGTTGCGGTCGCCGGCGGAGAGGCGAGCAAGGCGTTGGAGTATGCCCGCCGGGCCGGCGATCGGGCGCTGGGAATGTATGCCTATGAGGAGGCGGCTGCCGAGTATCAGCGCGCCCTGCAAGCGCTGAGGTTCGCCGGCCCGGACGAGCCTACTCAGTGCGAGTTACTGCTGCGGCTGGGCGTTGCTCAGTCCCGGGCGGGCGACTATCAGCGGGCCATGGAGAGCTGCTTGCAGGCCGCCGAGATCAGCCGACGGCTTGGCGCGAACACGCTGCTGGCTCGCGCCGCATTGGTGTTCGGCGAACGGCAGGTCGAGGGCGGCCTGGTCAACCGGCAGCTCATTGCGCTACTGCACGAGGCGCTCGACGCTCTGGGCTCTCAGGACTCGGCGCTTCGCGCGCGGCTGCTGGGGCGTCTGTCCCTGGAGCTCACTTTCGCCGACGAGCAACAGCGCATCGAGTCGCTGAGCCGGCAGGCGGTCGCCATGGCCCGTCGGCTGGCCGACCCGGCGGCGCTGCGCGGCGCGATCGACGCCAGGTGGATGGCGCGGTGGGGTCCAGACGGGCTGGATGAACGTACCGCCTTGGCTGCAGAAATCCTTGGGCTGGCAGAGGAAACTGGCGACCGCGAGCTGGAACTGCGCGGTCACGCCTATCGGGCGGCCAGCTCGCTCGAATCGGGCGATGCGCTGGCCGTCGAGGCCAACATTGCAGCCCACGCTCGGCTTGCTGAGGAGCTCCCAGCGGCCATCCACAAGTGGGAAGCGACGACCATGCGGGCGCTCCGAGCGCTGCTGTCCGGCTCCTTCGAAGACGCCGAGCGGCTGGCCAACGAGGCCCGGTCTCTGCAGCCGGAGCGACCTAACGTCATGTTCACCCACCTGGTCCAGGTGGCATTGCTGCGGTGGGACCAGGGGCGCCTCGCGGAGCTCCGGAATACATTGCAGGGAGTCGTGGACGAGTTTCCCCGGGCGGGGTTCGCGAGGGCATGGCTGTCGCTGGCTCACGCCGAGGGGGGTCACAACGATGACGCGCACGGAGGACTCCGGGCGCTGGCAGAACAGCTGCCGCAGCGACCTCGAGACGGCATCTGGCTGCCTGGCGTGGCGCTCGCATCGATGTTGTCAGTGCGCCTGAACGAGCCTCAAGTCGCCACCGGTCTGTACTCACTCCTGGCTCGGTACTCCAGGCACGTCGTCGCCTTCACCGCGCCACAGCCGGTCGCCTGCTACGGGTCGGCGTCCTTCTACCTGGGCCTGCTGGCCACGGTCACGGCGCAATGGACAGCGGCTGGCGACCACTTCGAGACCGCGATCCGAGCCCATGAGCGGCTCGCGGCCGGGCCATTTCTGGCCCGTACGCGGTATGAGTATGCCCGCATGCTGCTGGCTCGGGGCCAGGCCGCCGACCGAGATCGGGCGTCGGGGCTTCTGGACCAGGCGCTTGCCGCCGCCAGCACCTTGGGAATGGCCGCCGTCGCCGAAGAGATCCGGAGGCTCCAAGTCACGCCTGCCGCCGAGACCGTGCTGGCGGGACGAGCAGCGCCACCGGCTGCCGAAGTTGCCGCGCCCGAGCTCGCAAGGAACCTGTTTCGCCGCGAAGGCGAGTACTGGACGGTTGCCTACGATGGCTCGGTGGTGCGCCTGCGGGACACCAAAGGGCTGCACCATCTGGCCCAGCTGCTGACCCATCCCGGGCGGGAGTTCCACGCCATCGACCTCGAGGCTGCTGACCGCCAGGCAGCACCGACAGCAGTCGGCGGGTCAAGGCCCGGGAGTGGCGAACCCGAGTTGACGGTACGCCGCGACCTGGGGGATGCCGGTTTCCTACTGGATGCCGCAGCCAAGGCGGCCTACCAGACCCGGGTCAAGGAGCTACGCGCGGAACTAGAGGAGGCCGAAGCATTCCACGACCCTGCCCGCGCCGACAAGGCACGAGCCGAGCTGGACTTTGTTGTGGGGGAGCTTGCCAGGGGAGTGGGGTTGGGCGGCCGCGACCGCCTGGCGGCCTCCCACGCCGAACGGGCTCGGTTGAATGTAACCAGGGCAATCCGGGCGGCCATGGCCACGCTGGCCCGCGACAACCCCTCCCTGGGACGGCATCTCGCCGCTACGATCCGGACCGGCCGGTATTGCTCTTACACTCCTGATCCGCACGCGCCGATCAGATGGAACCGTTGATCCAGGTCTATCGGCGCCCACCTGAACAACCGTGCACCCCACATGAACGCCCCACGAGCAGTAAGGATCTCAAGGGAAGGAGCCGTGGTGTCGGTCGATGGATCTCTGCGGAGCGGCCGCCGTGCTAATCCGTGTCTGGATTGAAGACAGCCAACCGCTGGCTGGGACGGCGGCGATCGAGGGAGGCGAGCCGCTGCGCTTCGACGGGTGGCTGGAATTGCTCAGGGTGGTCTCGGAACTTGTCGCCGCAGGCACTACCGATAACAGAGATTCGGACCCGGCCGAGAGAGCTGATGGGAGAAAGTCAGGCGCGGATACAAGCTGACCGGCGATGAGAAAGGACAACGATGCGAATTGGGTTGATAGCTATTTATGTTGACGACCAGGATCAGGCCGAGCGGTTCTACACCGAGATCTTGGGACTCCAGGTCAAGACCAGCGTTGCATACGGTGCCGAACGCTGGTTGAGCGTCGTCTCCCCCGAGGAGCCGGAAGGGTTGGAGCTGACGCTGCACCTCGCCGACGAACCTGCGCGGACGTTCCAAGCAACACGCCGCCAGATCGGGCGACCGGTGTTCGCACTGCATACTGACGACTGCCAAGACGAAGCCGATCGGCTCAAGGCTAGGGGCGTGGCATTCGTCAAGGAGCCCTCGAGGATGCCCTACGGCGGCATAGATGCAGTCTTCGATGACACCTGTGGCAACTTGGTCGACCTCCACCAGGACTAACCAGCACAGCAACGGCAGGAGAGACGATGTCCGAATCGCTCGATACCCCCAACAGCGCTCTGGCGCCCGGCCCGGAGATCCAGCGCCTCGGCGCACTCGTGGGCCGATGGCGGTCCGAGGGTCACATCGTGGGGAAGGTTCCGATCCCGATCGTAGGCACCGACATCTACGAGTGGCTCCCTGGCGGCTTCTTCCTTGTCCACCACGTCGACGTCATGATCGGGGATCAGAGAGTCCAGGCGATTGAGCTCATCGAATACGACCCGACTACTGATACGTTCACAGGCCGCGCGTATGACAACCAGGGCGACATCACGATCCTGCATGCCAAGGTTGATGAGCACGGTGTGTGGACCTTCACCGGTGGCGGCGACGTCGCGGCGGTAGCACGTCCCTCCACGGCCGACGCGAGCGGAGCCGTGCGGTCCACGCTGAGGGTGAGTCCCGACAGAGACAGCATGACGGCCAAGTGGGAACGCTCCGACGACGGTGCCACGTGGCAGGACTGGATGGACATGACCTTCACTCGGATGCCGTTACTCGAGGTTGTGCAGTAACGCGGTGCAGCCGCCGTTGAACAACGGTTCACTCACATTGCACGCACCAAGGGCATAAGAAGCACGGCTGCGTCGTCGAGAAACCCCCCGAGCTGACAGACACCCACGACGAGCCGCCAACCGAGCAACTCGAGTGAGGCCAAATGCATCGCAGAATCCTGTACGGGTTGACCTACCTGGCAGCGACCTTGTCGCTGGCACATCACCTCGACCACGTCATCCGCCATAACGCGGTCGGCTGGCCACTGACCGACGAGGTCAACGCCTTCACGATGAGCCTGATCATCTATCCGATCATCATTACCGGTCTGCTGTTGTACCGAGCCGGCCGAGTCGGGCCCGGCTTCTGGGCCCTCGTCTCCGGCGGCGGCGCCGTCTTCGTCAGCCTCGTGCACTTCGGCCCGACTGCCGTCGAGCCGCCGGCGATGATGCTCCACGGGTACGACTCGCCGATCCTCGGCTGGTTGGCCTTCGCCTTGCTGGTGACGTTCGTAACGGTGCTCGCTGTCACCTCTCTCTACGAGACG
>JBKPTR010000148.1:0-9749 GCA_046735615.1 Actinomycetota bacterium | reverse complement strand
GCGGTCTGGATGATGCGATCCTTCCTCGCCGACATCCCAGTCGAGCTCTTCGAAGCCGCGGCGGTGGACGGTGCCGGGCTGGTCCGGACACTGCGCAGCATCATCGTGCCGATCATCTCCCCCGGCATCGCAGCCACCGCGCTGATTTGTTTCATCTTCGCCTGGAACGAACTGCTGCTGGCCAACACGTTGACCAGCGTGATAGCAGGCACGGCGCCGGTGTTCCTGACCAGCTTCATCACCTCGCAGGGTCTGTTCCTGGCCAAGGTGTGTGCAGCGGCGACGGTCGTTTCGCTGCCGGTGATCATCGCCGGCTTCGCTGCCCAGGACAAGCTGGTGCAGGGCCTGTCCCTCGGCGCGGTCAAGTAAGGCGAGCGGGTTAGATGACTGCGCTGGACCAAGCCAACCTAGGATCCCTGTCGATTCCGGTGCCGAGCTATGACCGTTCGCAGGTCAAGGTGGGCATCGTCCACTTTGGTGTCGGTGGGTTCCATCGGGCCCACCAGGCGATGTACCTCGATCAGCTCATGGAACAGGGCAAGGCTCTCGACTGGGGTATCTGCGGCGTCGGCGTGATGACTTTCGACCTCAAGATGAAGGAGGCGATGCAATCCCAGGACTGTCTCTACACGCTGGTGTTGAAAGCTTCTGACGGAAGTTGGGAGCCTCGGATCATCGGATCGATCGTGCAGTACCTGTACGCGCCGGACGATCCTGACGCAGTTATCGAGAAGATGGCTGATCCAGAGACTCGGATCGTCTCGCTCACCGTCACCGAAGGCGGCTACAACTTCCATCCGGTGACCGGCGAGTTCGATGACACCAATCCGGCCGTACAGGCGGATCTGGCCCCAGGAGCGGTCCCGGCCACCACGTTCGGACTAATCACCGAAGCGCTCGTGCGGCGCCGCTCTCGCGGCATCGAGCCCTTCACAGTGATGTCCTGCGACAACATCCAGGGCAACGGTCACATGGCGCAGGAAGTCTTCGCCGCGTTCGCCCGGCTCCGAGACCCGGAGTTGGGCGAATGGGTGGAGGGCAACGTCCGATTCCCCAACTCCATGGTCGACCGGATCACGCCCGTCACGACAGATGAGGACCGTGCCCAGATCAGCAAGCGGTTCGGCGTCGAGGACGCCTGGCCGGTGGTCTGTGAGCCGTTCACGCAGTGGGCGCTGGAGGACAAGTTCTCCTCAGGCCGCCCGCCGCTGGAGGACGTCGGGGTGCAGGTGGTGCCTGACGTTGTGCCGTACGAGCTCATGAAGCTGCGGCTGCTGAATGCGAGCCACCAGGCGCTGTGCTACTTCGGTTATCTCGCTGGCTACCGGTTGGTACATGAGGTCGCACAGGATCCGTTGTTCGCCAACTTCCTGCTGGATTACATGAACCTGGAGGCCACTCCAACCCTGGCCCCTGTGCCGGGGATCGACTTGGATGCCTACAGGCACCAGCTGATCGAACGATTCTCCAATGCCGCGGTCCGAGACACCGTCGCTCGGCTATGCGCGGAGAGCTCGGATCGAATTCCGAAGTGGTTGTTGCCAGTCGTCCGGGAGAATCTGGCCGCTGGTCGTGACGTGACACTATCCGCGGCCGTGGTCGCCAGTTGGGCCCGGTATGCCGAAGGTGTCGACGAACAGGGTGAGCCGATCAAGGTGGTTGATCGGCTGGCCGACACGCTGCAGCAGATTGCCGCACAACAGCGCCAAGACTCGCTGGCTTTCGTCAAGAACCAGGAGCTATTCGGAGATCTGGCCACTGAGTCGGCATTCACCGAGCCGTACCTCAATGCGCTCAACTCCTTGCATGCCCGTGGCGCTCGCGCCACGCTGGAGGCCCTCGCCAGGCGTTCCACGCCCGTCTAGAACACGCACGACGGACCGTCAGGAACCTACCTTCACGTAGATTCCTGATGGTCTGCTTTGGTTGCAACCCGTGCAGAGCGCCAGAGATTTACCTGCACGTATGTTGCAGCAAGGTGGCAGGCACGGCTGACTCTCGGGTAATTCGCAGGCACGTGGACGTCGGCGAGAATGGTAGCGATGGACTCCATAGGGCGATATCGGCTGGTACGGCGTATCGGCGCCGGGTCGTTCGCGACAGTGTGGCTCGGCCATGACGACGACCTGGACGTACCCGTGGCCGTCAAGGTGCTCGCCGACAACTGGGCCAGCAACAACGACGTCCGCAACCGCTTCCTAGCTGAGGCGCGGATCATGCGCCGGATCCATGATCGGCGGCTGGTGCAGGTGCACGACATCGGCACTCTCGATGATGGGCGGCCGTACTTCGTCATGGATTACATCGACGGCGGCTCCCTGAACGACCTCCGTAGCCAGCGCATTCACCCGGTCCGAGCGCTGCGGCTCTGCGCCGAGGCCTGCCGCGCGCTGGACGTGCTACACGCGCACGACATCATCCACCGTGACGTCACGCCGGGGAACCTGTTGCTCAGCCGAACCGCCAACGGTGACAGCCAGGTGCTGATCGCCGACCTCGGTGTCGCAAAGTCCATGCTGGATGCGGTTGGCGCCACCATGACTGCCGGCACACCCTCCTACATGGCACCAGAGCAGGCGATGGCCGTAACGCCGCTCGACAGGCGCGTTGACATCTACTCACTGGCTGCTGTGACTTACGCGATGTTGACCGGCCATCCCCCGTTCCTGGTACGCACCATTGCCGACATACTCGCGCGCGACCCGTCGCAGCCTCCGGAGCCGATCGCCCAACGGATCGGCGCACCGTCGACCCTCGATGGAGTGATGATCTCCGGACTGGCCGCCGACCGGAACCGTCGCCCGCCGACCGCCCTGCTCTTGGCTGAGGGGCTGGAGACAATCGCGGGCCAGATGGAGGCACCCGACGCATCCGGCCAGCTGGCCAACGGCCGCGTGGGAACGCCGCAGTCGCCGCGAACGGAGCCGCCTGGGGCCAGCGAGACCACCCTGTCGGAGCTGCCGCCAGCGACAGCAGCGGATCCGCCACTATTCCCGCCGCCCTCAGCCGGTATGTCGGGATTCGGGACGGCCAGTCCTTATCCCGCCCCGGTAGGTCCACCGACCTTCCAAACCTCACCGCAGCCCCTGGCAGGTAGCTATTTCAGTTTGGGGGACCCGTACGCGACGAGCCAGCTGACCTCACCACCGCCCGAAGCCCTCACTCGGTCCAGGCAAGTGGCCTACTACATCTTGCTAGGCGTCTCGGCGCTCGCTCTGTTCGCCATCTCGATGTTCCTGACCATCTTGGTGCTGCGCTAAAGGAACAGCCGCCAGCCGGATCGCGCGCCGCCGTGCTGAGGAGGAGCGAGGGGACATGCTTTTCGTCCCGAAGCGACGACGAAGTAGGCGGGTTCCATAGCGCGATCCGCCGCGAGCGGAGCGAGCAAATCAAACTCGCGCGAACTCATTGCGCACGACGCCGATCCGCTGTGAGGTGAGGACGCCGAGCAGCGCAACGACGGCCATGGACAGCTCGACAAATCCGAAGGTCAAGGCCAGGTTTCCGGTTGAATGCAGCGCGGCGAAGATGCTGCCGGCGATACCGACGAAGATCGCCGAACCGAGGGCGTCGTAGAGGTTCAGCGACGAGGCGTTTCGGCCCTGCTCGGCGGCCGACGACAAGCTCATCACCGCCAAGGAGCTGCTTGAGGTCGCAAGTCCCATGCCGAGGCCCGCAAGGGTCCAGCTCACGGCGACAAAAAGGTAAGGAATCGTGGGCAGGAAGGCGATCAGGCCCACCAGCGCCAATGCCACGGCCACCGCACAGCAGCCAACAGTAATCAGCCGGTCACGCCGGATACGCAACCAAGGCCGTGCTTGCAGCCAGGAGCCGGCGGTCCAGCCCACCGCGCCGACCGTAAGCACGGCACCCGCTTGAAAGAGCGGAACTGTCCGCTGCTCGACGAGCATCAGCGGCACAAAGGCTTCACCACCAAAGAACGCGCCCGGCAGTAGACCCCGAGTCTGGATGACCTGCGACAGTCCGCGGCGGAATCTGAGGAAGCCAGGTGGCATGAGCGGTGGTAGTGCCACAAAAAGCATCGCAAGACCGCAGATCAGCAGTGCCAGCCCGATCCAGGCCAGCCGCTGACCAGCGAGCTGCAGGGCGGCGGTGGCGATGCAGAGGAGCCCAGCAGCCCACAATGGCGGCGGCTTTTGGGTGTCGTCGGTGTTGCCAGGCTGATAGAGGCGAATCATTCGCAGCAGGCTGGGCAGTGCCATGATGCCCCCGAAGATCACCAAGGGAATCACCGCGAAGAACACCCAGTGCCAGCTCAGGTGCTCGGTCAGCCAGGCCGAAGCCGGCGGTCCAACGAACGATGGCAAAACCCAGGCGGTGGAGATGTAGGTGAACATCTTGGGCCGCTGGGTAGGGCGAAAAACCTGGGCGAGACAGACAAAGATCGCGACGTTCATGACGCCGCCGCCCAGTCCCTGTACCAGCCGCCCGGTGAGTAGCTGGGCCATATGCTGAGCGGTCCCCGACACCACGAGCCCAACCGGAAAGATCACCAGCCCCGCCAAGAGCGGTTTGGCCGGGCCCATGCGATCGCTCACCCGGCCACAGACAACGGTGGCGAACAGCATCCCGATCAAGAAGAGCGAGAACGACCAGGCGTAGTACGGCAACCCGTCAAGATCCCGTGCGGCCACAGGCATTGCGGTCGCCACCGCAATGGTCTCGAAGGCGATGGCGACGATAGTGGCGCATAAGCCAACCGTGAGCGCACGCTGCGAGACCTTGGGTACGGCGATTTCGCTGTCGTCGTGCGCAGTCTGCTGCGTGGCCATCCCACCAGTTCATCACCTCAAGCCGACTCGAGGTCAATTTGATTTGTGAGCGTGCTCGTGGTGATCGGCTGGGCATTCGGCTGTCTAGACTGGCCAACGTGAGTCAGCAACCGAGTCCAGGCGCCCAAACGATCGTCGACGAGCGCACTCAGGAGCGTCCCGACTACCGCGTTGAGGAGGGCGATCATGAGCGCTTTTCCCACTACGTGCCCAAGGACAAGCTGACCGAGGCCATGGTGATGGGGACCCCGGTGGTTGCCCTCTGCGGCAAGGTGTGGGTGCCGAGCCGCGATCCGGAGCGGTTCCCGGTGTGCCCGGAATGCAAGGAAATTTGGGAGTCGCTGGAACCAGGCGGGAAAGACAACTAACCGACTCAAGCGCCGTCCCACTGCCGTTCGACCGCGCGTACCTCTAGTCTGACGCCATGGACTCCGAGGTCAACAACGAGCGGACGCTGGTGATCGTCCGACACGCCAAGTCCTCGTGGGATTTCGACGTCGATGATCATGAGCGGCCGCTGTCCGCGCGTGGGCGCCGAGACGCCGAGGCGCTCGGCCAGTTGCTCAGCCAGCGATCACTGGGTCCAGACCTCGTGCTCTGCTCAACCGCGACCCGCACCAGACAGACCTGGGAACACGCGAAGGCCGGCGGCGCCACCTCCGGCGAGGTTCAGTATCTCCGAGAGATCTATCACGCCTGGGTGCCAGAACTGCTGGCGATGATTCGCGAGGTGCCCGACCAGATCCATACTTTGCTTGTGCTCGGGCATGCACCCGGCATCCCCGACCTCGTCGAGCACATCTGTGTCCGTACTGATTCGCCGGATTGGATTCAGATGGACAGCAAGTTCCCAACCAGCGCGCTCGCCATCGTGAACGTTCCGGGGCCGTGGTCCGAGCTGGGCAAAGACCGTGCCGACTTGGGCAGCTTCCTGGTGCCGCGAGGGTGATTGTTGGGCTTTGGATGCTCTGGTTAGCTAAGCAGCCTGAGGCTCAGCCTTGGTGATCAGGTCGGCAACGAATGCCAGCTTCGTGATCACCGGTGCCGCCAGAACAAAGGGGTAAAGATCGGAGCGGCCCATGCTCCGATTGATTTGATTCAAGCCCTTGGTCAGTGGCAGCCAGGTCTGCGCTATCACCTCAGCCATCGGTCCCTCTAGCGGACGAACCACCGGCTCCTCTGCGATGAGGCCGAATTCCTCCGCTGTTTGCAGAGTGTCGGCAATGTGCAAGAAATGCGCAAACACTTCCGCAAAGTCTTCCAGCGGATGCATGGTGGCGTACGCGCTGATGAAGTTGCTCTGCCAGTCCTGGCCGGCTCCAGTCGAGTAATGGTGCTGCAGTGCTTCGTCGTAGGAGGTGGTTTCATCTCCAAACAAGGCGCGGAACTCCTCGCGGCCGTCGCCGGTGAGGGCGAGTTGTTCGCAGTAGTAATGGCCGATCTCGTGCCGAAAGTGCCCAAGCACCGTACGGTAAGGCTCGTCCATGCTCTCACGTAGCGCCTCGCGATGGGCGTCGCTGCTTTCCGCCAGGTCAAGGGTGATGATCCCGTTCTGGTGGCCAGTGATGATCTTGCCTTGGCTGCTGGAGAGCAGGTCGAACGCCAGACCGCTGGAGCCGTCGCTGATCTTGATCGGGAGCCTGAGCTCGTCGAGCCCGAAGATCAACCGTCGCTTGGCAGCCTCGGCAATCCAGTACTGACTAAGCCCTACCGTGTCGCCGTCGGCTGGCCGAGTCCTCGTCAATGAGCAGCTGAAGCAAAACCCGCCTGCCTCGGCGATCCAGTTACAGCCGCAGCGGTTGAGATTGGCGCAGATGGGTCGCTCATTGCTGACCGCCACCATGGCGCCTTGCTCGCGTGAAAATCCGACGGCCGAGCCGCACCTCACGCAAACCGAGTTCTCGAAGAAAAGCTCAGCTCCACAGACCTCGCATTGAAATGCACGCACGCTCGCCCACTTTGCCATTTGAGTCTGGCTGTCCGGCCGCGGGTCTAGCCTGACCAGATGATCGCAGCGCTGCCTGCTCTGCGCTACTCCGACGACCCGCCGATGACGAGAGCTTCCAGCGCGATGTGCTGGATTACCCGCCCTCATACAACCTGTAGCTACGCCTCGGCCATGTCTACCGAGACCTCCATCTTTGATTTCTTCGCCTCTGTGAAGATCACACCCTTGACGGGGGGCACGTCGCCGTAGTCACGACCCCATGCAACTGTCGCGTGGGAGTCGTCAACGAGGCGATCATTGGTCGGGTCGAGATACAGCCAGCCGGCTCCCGGGATCCAACAGCCGGCCCAAGCATGACTAGCAGCTGCACCGACCAGCCGCGGCCTCCCGGGAGGCGGTCGAGTTGCCAGATACCCGCTGACATATCGTCCGGCGAGGCCAAGTGAGCGAAGGCAGGACACCATGAAATGTGCGAAGTCCTGGCACACCCCGGTCCGCTTCTCGAGGAGCTCGGAAGTCTTGGTGCGCAGCGTGGTCGATCCCGATTTGTAGATGAAGTCCTGATGAATTCGGTGCATCAACTCGACCGCGGCTTCGCCGATTGGGCGTCCCGCCGGGAACGACTGCCGGGCGTAGTCCTCGATCGCGGGGAGGACTTCGACGTACGGCGACGGGAAGGTGAAGTCCATGGCTTCCCAGGCCTCGCCGTCGCCATCCCGCACCCGAGGCTGCGTCCATTCCCACGGCACAGCCAAAGCCTCAGGATCCAGATCGTTCACGCCGATGTCGACCATGCTGATCGACGTGACCACCAACCTGGTGTGGGGCTCGATGACGTGGAAGTAGGCCATGGTGTTGCCGTAGAGGTCAACGTGCCGGAACAGGTCCGCCGGCTCTGGTTCGATGGCGATCTCATGGGCCAGACAGCTCTGCCACGCTAGATCGCGGGGGCGGAGATGAAATACACCGTAGCTTCCCGTGACATCGGAGTCATAGGTGTAGGTCGTGCGGTGCTCGATGCGGTAACTGATCATGCGGTACCGCCCAACGCGTCGGTACGAAACAGTGGGCGCTGAGTTGGCGGCGGCTGCTGGTACTGATCACGGATTGCTTCGGACAACGCTCGCAGCTGATGCTGAAGGCCCGCAAGGAACTCCTCGAGCGGAACCCGACGGCCGTTGGCCGACTCTGCGAGCGCCATCGGATCAGCGATGCGTACGCGCTCCGCCAAAGCGTCAAGCAGCCGCAGCGGCCGACTCGTCGGTGAGGTATTGGGCAGAGTCCGGAGATCGGCCCTGATCCGCTGCAACTGATAGGCGACCGAACGTGGGTTGAACGGGTCAATGACAAGCAGTTCGATCACCGCATCCACACTGGATCGAGTGCGGTAACGGCGACGGAACGTCACAATCGATTCTGCGGCAGTGAGCACGGCCTCCAGCACCTGCCGGTCACTATCCGGTGGTCGCTCGCGGCAGATCGTCACCCGCAGCAGCGCCAGGATCTGCAGTGCGCGTTCCAGTCCGCGACCGGAGTCAAGCATGTACCACCCGGGGTCGCGGACCATGTTTTCGGTCGCGATCCCGGCAAGGGCCAGCAAGCCGGACAGCACCCGTTCGCTGGCGTCGGTCAGCTGGAGGCCCTGGTCATCGGGGTTGGCGACCAGCGAGGCAAGGGCCCGCTCGATGTCAGCCAGCACCATCCAGACATCTTCGGAGAGCTGGTCGCGCACCCCTTGTGCCGCCATCGACAACGCCGCCAGAGACTGGGCTGCGGTGCCGGTCCGGTGGCGATCCAGCAGTAACGATCGAAACTCCGACATCATCTCGACCTGCGGATTGAGGAACCCGGGGTAGGTGGTGCTGACGTGGGTCATCGCCTGGAGCAACACGTCCAAGGCTCCATGGGTCACGCCGAGGTCGGTCTCAAGAGCGACCGTACGCGTGGCCAGCACCAGCCGGAGCAAGTCCTCGGCGCGTTCTGCATACCGGCCGAACCAGTAGAGGTCGCTGAGTACTCGCGGCACCATGGCGATCGAAGCCGACACCGCTGGGACGAAACCAGGCTCCTCGCCGAGCCGACCGCGAGCCACAATCCGTGGGGCGGCAACTGGCTCGCTACCCACCACCCAGACGTCCTTTGCCAACTGACCATTAGGGTCTGTGACGAACACGCCGCGGCGCTCCGACATGTCATCGGTCACTCGGGCGAGGCCGCCCAACATCGCGGTATACGACCCACTGCTCCGGACCGCGAAGGAACGCAGTACGACGTTGCGGCGAACTAGCCGATCCTCCTGGCTGGTCGGTGCGGAGGACAGGTGCAGAACCTCCTGACCAACGTAGCGGTGTGGCGCGGCCTTGAGCTTGTCCGCTAGCAGGTCGCGCTGCCGCCGGCTCAAAGCTGCGCCACGAACACTCCGGCCGTGACCACGGCCGATCGGCCGTATGACGACCGAGTCGAGGCTGTTGAGTACGTGACTCAACGCAGCTTCGTCGCCGCACCACCACGTCTCAACTGAAGGCAGGCGCAGTGATTGGCCGAGCAGCCGTTCGCACAGCTCAGGAAGAAACGGGAGCAAAGCAGGATTCTCGAGCACCCCGGAGCCGAGGTTGTTCAGCACACTGACGGTGCCCTGGCGGACGCATTCCATCAATCCGGTGACACCAAGCCGCGAGTCAGGGCGCAGCTCCAACGGGTCCATGTAGGTGCAGTCCACGCGGCGCAAGATCACGTCGACCTGCTCGAGCTTGCCGAGAACCCGCATCCACACCCTGCCGTCACGAACCGTCAGGTCGCTGCCTTCAAGCAGCGGGAAGCCCAGTAAGGAGGCAACAAAGGCTTGATCAAAAGCGGTTTCGGAGTGGGTGCCCGGACTCAACACGACGACCCGCGGATCCTCCACTGCGCTGGGCGCCGCATCGACAAGAGCGAGGCGCATCGCCTGGAAGAAGGGGGTGAGCCTGTGCAGGTTGGCCTGGTGATAGATCTCCGGCATCACCCGCGAT
>JBKPTR010000147.1:0-4176 GCA_046735615.1 Actinomycetota bacterium | reverse complement strand
GCTTTCCCCGCTGTTCGCCGACATGATCGAAGGCGCGGTCACCCGCTCGCTGCAGAGCCTGTTCCGAGAGTTCCTGCAAGAGGACGTCATCAGGGAACGCGACGTTGGCCTGCCGACGGTCAACGGGTACGCCTATTACCGCTACAGCCTTTCCGGCATGGGACGGCTCATGTGGAAGAGTGCGCCGGCCTTCCGGATGCTGTTGGGCGGGGGAACCCAAGATCGCTGGCGCAGCTACTCCCATCCTCGCTATCGCCGGATCGTCGGCGACTGGACCGCGCGAAACATCAGCGAACTGGGCACAGATGAGTTGCTAGGCGGCGTGCAAGAGCTGGTGGATGCGGCCGCCGAGTACTACACCGCGGTACAGACCATCATCCCGGTCGCCGCCACCAGCGAAATACTGTTTACCTGGTTCTACAACGCGGCGGCCCGCAGCAAGGACGCTCCGCCGGCACTGGTGTTCGTGCTCGGCTTTGACAGCGAGCCGATCAGGGCCGAGAAGTCCCTCTACGACCTCGCGACTTGGACCCGCAGCCATCAAGAGCTGGCAGAGTCGCTACTCGGACTGTCGTCGGAGGAATTCATCGAGCGGGCGGCCACATCGGACGATCCGGCGTGGCATGAGTGGCACACGCGTTTCCGGGCTCACCTGAGCGCATACGGGCACACGGTCTACAACCTCGACTTCATGAATCCGGTGCCGGCCAACGACCCGGTTCCGCTGCTGGAGACCCTGCGCTTTTTCGTCAGCGGGAAGGGCGTCGATCCGTACGAGCGTCAGCGGCGCTTCGCAAACCGCCGGGAGGAGGCGACGGCTGCGGTCCTGGCGCGACTGGATCAGGTACGCGCCAGGGCCTTCCGCCGGTTGCTGCACTGGGCGCAGAGCGCGGCACCCCTTCGAGAGGACGCGCTCGCTGATGTTGGGTTGGCGTGGCCGCAGGCGCGGCGCATGCTCCTCGAGATCGGCCGGCGGCTCCAACAGGCGGGCGTGATCAACAAACCGAACGACGTGTTCTGGTTGCACCGCACCGAGATTGACGAAGGTCTGGACAGCCTTGCTGATCAAGTGGAGCAGCGTAAGGAGCTGTGGCGCGGCCAGCTCAGGGCGACGCCGCCACAGTTGCTACCCAAGGGTGGCTGGGGGGACATGTTCCGGAGATGGATGCCGGCGGCATCGGAGGAGCAGACCGGCGACGTGATCAAGGGCATCGGGGGCAGCATGGGAACCGTCACCGCGCCGGCCCGTGTCCTCGGCGGACCGCAAGACTTCGGGCAGATGCAACCCGGCGACGTACTAGTGGCCAGCATTACCACCCCGGCCTGGACCTCGCTATTCGCCATGGCCTCCGGCGTAGTCACCGACATTGGAGGCCCGCTCAGCCACAGCTCGATCGTGGCGCGTGAGTATGGGATTCCGGCAGTGCTCGGCACAGCCGTCGCGACCCGGCGGATCAGCAGCGGTCAGCTCATTCGGGTCGACGGCGACGCAGGTACGGTCAGGCTGCTCGACGGCGAGGAGTCTCAGCAGATTGAGCCCGGCGAAAAGGGTTCCTCGCGTAGCAAGATCATTGCCGGCGCTGCCGGCGCTGCCGCAGCGGTTGGGCTCACGGCATGGTTAGTACGCCGCCGCAGACGCACCGACAAGCCGGCTTAAGAGGCCTCCAACTCGTCGGCGATGCGCTTGCCGATCTCCAGCGAGGCTGTGGCCGCTGGCGAGGGCGCGTTCAGTACATGGACCTGACGGGGCGCGCGCTCGTAATAGAAGTCATCGACCAGTCGTCCGTCGCGGTGCAGCGCCTGGGCACGTACGCCAGCGTGCGTCGGCAGTAGGGAGTCGTCGGGAAGTTCCGGCACGAGTTCGCGAAGGCTTGCCAGAAAACGCTTCTTGGACAGCGATCTCACCGCTTCGTCGAGTCCGGTACGCCAGAACCGTTTCCCCAATCTCCACAGGCCTGGCCAGCGGAGGCTGTCCATCACATCGCGCGGGTTGACCGTCAGCTTGGTGTAGCCCTCCCGGGCCAGCGCGAAGATCGCGTTTGGGCCGGCATGAACGGATCCGTTGATCATCCGGGTCAGGTGCACACCCAGGAAAGGAAACGCCGGATCCGGCACCGGATAGATCAGGCCTCTGACTAGGTACGACGCTTCCGGTTTCAGCTCGTAGTACTCGCCGCGGAACGGGATGATCCGTACTTCTGGCTTCAATCCAGCTAATCGTGCCAACCGATCGCTGTGCAGCCCGGCACAGTTGACGAACTGGTCCGCACGAAACTCGCCGGTCTTGGTGGCGACCGTCACAGCATCGGGATGCGACGCTATGCCGACGATCCGCTGGTCTAAGCAGACCTCACCGCCCGCCTGCTCGACGTGCTTTCGCAGAGCGTCGCATACCCCGCGGAAGTCAACGATCCCTGTCGACTCAACGCGTATCGCTGACACGGCTGAGATGTAGGGCTCGAACTCCTTGGCCTCCTCGGCGCTGATGATCCGGCACGGAACGCCGTTGGCCTGGCCTCGTCGATGTAGCTCCTGAAGCGCCGGCACCTGTACGGGGTCGGTCGCTACCACGAGCTTGCCGCAGATCTCGACAAAGACCCCGTTGTCTTCGGCGAAGCGGCGCATCGACGTTGCTCCGGCCGTGCCCAGCGTTGCCTTGAGGCTGCCGGGCTTGTAGTAGAGGCCGGAGTGAATGACGCCGGAGTTGTTGCCGGTCTGATGTTGAGCCGGGCTCGATTCCTTCTCGAGCACGGTTACAGAATGGCCGCGGCCCGTTAGCTCGAAAGCCGTCGCCAGCCCGACAATTCCTGCCCCCGCCACGATGACATGCCTCCCCATTCGTCCATGTCTACCAGTGCTCGGGCCCATCCGTTGCGAGCGTCGGAAATCGCGCGCCGCCGGACGGAGCCAGGCTGGCGCGCCGCTGTCCTGGACGAGCGAGCGAGCAGACACGTCTTTCGTCTGCGAGCGAGAGGAAGGCAGCGGCTAACAAACGCCAGCCTCAGCGAGCGGAGCGAGCAATGGCAAAGGAGGGAGCAGAGGCGTACTTTCTTAGTTGGATTGCTCGCTCCTGCTCGCTGCGGATCTCGCCGGGAGGCCGCCTACTTTGTCGTCGCTCGCCGACGAAAAAGCGTGTCGGCTCACTCCTCCTCAGCACGGTGGCGCGCGATCCGGCGCGCGACGACGACGGCGGATTCACAGCGCGATGCGCGAGCAACGGCAAAAGAGGGCTGCTTGGCTTCCGGTGCTCTGTCGGAAACACTCACCCCTGGAGAGTGATGTGCCTCACGAACCGACCGCGCAATACTCAGGCCAAACGACCCGCGGCGGAGGTTGGCGTTATGGACTCGAGTTTCTTTTGGCTGCTGGTGTGGGCCTTCGTACTTGGCTGCTATCTGGTCGTGCTGTTCCAAATCGTCGTCGATCTGTTCCGCGATGAAGATCTGAGCGGCTGGTGGAAGGCGGTGTGGATCATTTTCTTGATCATCGCGCCGTTCTTGAGCGCGTTGATCTACGTGATTGCCCGCGGCAGGGGGATGGCCGAGCGCCATGCGGCTGCGAGGGGACCACGGGAGGAGCCCTACGTGCCGCCTCCCATCATCCACATGTCGAGTCCGGCTGATCAGATCGCATCAGCTCAGACGTTGCTGGACCAGGGTGCGATCACTCAGGCCGAGTTTGACCAGCTCAAGCAGAAAGCGCTCGCGGGATCCTCATGACCACCTCGGACAGTGGCGGGCCCATCGTCAAGCGCAGAACGTCGGCCAGGGCCCACCGCGGCACCAAGCGGCGTTTCTCGCGGCCTGCATCTCGGCTGGCCGAGCGGTGGACCACGATCGAGGGCGTCGACGTTTTCTATCGTGAATCGCCAAATCCGCCTGATGCGCCCGTGATGATGCACCTCCATGGGTTTGGACTGTCCGGCCGCTATCTATTGCCGACCGCCGAAGCACTCGCCGATGAGTTCCACACGCTGGTGCCCGATTTGCCGGGATTCGGGCGAAGCGGGAACGCCATCGAGGCGCTTACTGTGCCGGAACTGGCGCATGCTGCGGCAGCCTTTCTTGATACTCAGGGCGTTGAGAAGGTCACTCTCATTGGCAACTCCATGGGCTGTCCAGTGATCTGTGAGTTTGCCTACTCGTATCCAGATCGGCTGGAGCGGGCCATTCTGGT
>JBKPTR010000146.1:0-8168 GCA_046735615.1 Actinomycetota bacterium | reverse complement strand
CATCAGCAACCCGCGGAGCCCGCTGGCGCTGCGGCAGGCACTCGGTGATGTGGCTGCGGAGATCGCCCGTATCGCGCCGGCGCTCAGGCGCGTCTTTCCGGACATCCCGCCGCCAGTCGAGTTGCCAGCGGAGCTGGCGCGCCGCTACGTGTGGAACAGCCTCAGCGAGTTCATCGGCCGCGCTGCGCGGGGCCAGCCGCTATTGCTTGTGCTGGAGGACCTGCACTGGGCCGACGAGTCGACCGTGCTGCTCACCGAGTATCTGGCGCCACTGCTGCCCGAGATGCCGGTGCTGGTGCTCGGCACATATCGAGATCTCGAAGTGGATCTCTCCTATCCGCTGGCCCAAGTGATTGGCCAGTTGGCGCGCCAGCGCTTGGCGGAACGGGTGAACCTGCGCCGCCTGTCCTTCGACGGTGTGCGAGCCATGCTGCTGGCGCTCGCCGGGCAACCGGCGCCCGAGCACTTGGTGCGCGCTATCGACGGCGAAACCGAAGGCAACCCGTTCTTCGTCGAGGAGGTCTACCTCCACCTTATGGAATCCGGCGCGCTGCTCGACGAGCATGGACGCGTGCGCTCTGACGTGCGGGTGGACGAGGCTCCTGTGCCGGAGAGCATTCGGCTAGTACTGGGCCAGCGGCTGGACCGTCTGGCCCCTTCCACCCGGGAGATCCTGGTCGCGGCCGCCGTATTTGGCAGGGTGTTCAACTCCGACTTCGTCGGTGAGATTGCCGGCGCCCGCCAGGACGTACTTGTCGAGGCTTTCGACGAGGCGGAGCGAGCCCGCTTGCTCACACCCGGCAAGGTTCCTGGTGAGCTGATGTTCAACCACGAGCTGATCCGCCAGACCCTGCTGTCCGGCGCCTCTGCGGTCAAGCGTGAGTGGCTACACCTGCAGGCTGCCAAGGCGATCGAGCGGCGGTTTGCCGACGACCTGGAGGCGCACGCCGAGGATCTCGCCCATCATTTCTCGCGCGCGGGCCGCAGGGGCGACCGGACGCGGCTCGGGCGTTACCTGACGATCGCCGGCGACCGGGCCTTCGATGCGGCCGCGTTCGACGACGCGGTAGATCACTTCGAGCATGCGCTGTCGCTAGTGCCGGCCGATGAGCAGCTCGGCCGCGCCGAGCTGCTCGAGAGGTTGGCGATGGCGCTGCGCAGCGTCGGCCGCTGGGACGACGCTCTGCGTACGATGAACGATGCGCTGGACCGCTATGAGGCACTCGGGCATGTGGAGGCCATCGGCCGATTGGGTTGGGCTATGGTCTACCAGCTTGTATGGACCGTCCGGCTGGTCGAAGGAATGCAAGTCGGCCAGCGGACGCTGGCGGCACTCGGCGACGCCGTCAGCGCAGACAAGGCCCGCGTGCTGTCCGCGCTCGGATTCGCCCTCAGCGTCAGCGGCGACCACGCCGCGGCGACGATCACGTTCGATCGGGCTCGTGCGCTGGCCAACGAGGTGGGAAACGAGCGAGCGCTGGCCGACGTGCTGCACATGCAGACCATTCACCATCTCGCCTACGGCGAGCTCGCTGACGGAATCCGGGTCGGCCTGCAGGCCGCCGAGACGTTCGAGCAGGAGAGCGCGCTGTGGGACCTCTGCAGCGTACTGGCGTTTGTGATCTATCAGGACGGCGATCTCGGCAGTCGCGAGCAGGCGGCACGCCTCGCCGATAAGACGCTGGGCCTCGCCGAGCGGCTGGGTCACCACGGCGCGGCGTTCCTGGTGCTCTGCGATCGGATCCGCGTGGCGGCGATGCTTGGTGACCTGCCGCAGGTGGAGGCGCTCGGCCCACGGATTGTGGATATCAGCGAGCGGGGCGGTTTGCCGTGGCGCTACATCGGCCACATCTACTTGGGCCTGGCTGCGCACTGGCGAGGCAATGCCAAGCGCGCCGAGGCCGAGCTGCGCAACGCCGTCGATCTGGAGCCGCCGACCGCCTTCGCCGGGCAGAGCGTCTCGTTCCTGGCGCGGCACCTGGCTTATGACGGGCGCGCCGAGGAGGTCATGGAACTCTTCGAGTTGGCGCAGTCGCAGTCGAGGCTGCCCACCTTCGACCGGGTCAACGGGTTGGGCTGGTGGAATTGCCTACTCGGGTTCGTCGAGGCGTTCTACGTGTGCGGCCTGCATGAGCAGGCAGCTGCACTGTCGCCGCTTGTTGGACGGCTGGTCGAGCTCGGGAGGAGATGGATTACCCTGGACGGCCGTCTCATGGAGACTCGTGCCGGTCTCGTCGCCGCAGCGGCTCGTCGGTGGGAGGAAGCCGAACGTTACTTCGCCATCGCCCGCGAGGTCGCCACGCAGATGTCCAATCAGCTCGAGCTGGCCGATCTGAACCAGTTGCACGCCCGGATGCTGTTGGATCGTGGCGACTCCGGGGATCACGCGCGAGCCGCCGAGCTGCTCCAGGAGGCGCTGTCTGCCTACCACGCCTTCGGCATGGCGGCGTACGCCGCCGAGGCAGAACGCCTCCTGTTTCAGACGCGGACCTAGCGGTCACCCGCGACCGCAACTGAGGCCACGATCAACCTCGGCGGAGCGCTGCGAGCAACGGCCTGCATCGAGCAAGATCATCTGGGCCTGTCAGGTCCGGAAGCGCCATAAAGATCGTTCTGACCCCAAGATCAGTGAGCTCGCGATAGCGCTGCGCATGATCAACAGCAGGCGCCGCATGGTGGCGGGCGGCGTAGACGGCGGCTGGCAGACGTCCGCGGAGCCGCTCTACGCGGACTGCGACGTTCTCGCGATCGGTGCCGATCACCGGCAGGTCCAGGACGGTGATCTCAACGCTCTCGGGGTCGCGGCCTACCGCCGCGCAATGCCGATGCAAAATGTCAATCTTGGATCGCAGCACCTTCTGGTCCGACGGCAGGTTACAGCCATCGGCCTGCTCGGCGGCGATTCTTAGCGTCCGGCGCGCTCCGGAGCCGCCGACGATGATTGGTACGTCGCTGACCGGTCGTGGATAGCAGGTGGTTTCCGGCAGGTGAACGTAGCGGCCGTGGTAGGCCTTGGTGCCAGGCGCCCAGAGCGCATGGAGCGTCTCGATGCAGACCTGAAGTTGATCAAGTCGTTGCCGGTCGTTGGGGAAGTCCAGGCCGTACGCCTGATGCTCCCGCAACCACCAGCCGGCACCGAGCCCGCAGAAGGCGCGGCCATTGCTGAGCACATCAAGGGTTGCGACGGTCTTGGCGATGATGCCCGGTTCCCGAAAGGTGACAGGGGAGACGAGCGTGCCTAGCCGAAGACTGGTATCCAGACCGGCGAGCATGCCGAGGGTGACCCATGGCTCGGGGATCGGTTCCCAGGCACGGTCCACCTGGGGGATCTGGATCAAATGGTCCATCAATGCGAGGCCGTCGAAACCGATCTCATCAGCTGTCAGCGCCAGGTCTCGCAGCCAGCCGGCAGGATCGGATTCTGGCCAAGGAAACCGCGACACCTGGAGTACTACTCGCGGTCTTGTGCTTGGACCATGATCATGATCTGGAGTCGGCTGCACGTCGATTGGTGCGTCGGCCGCACTGTGCTGCTCGATGATCAGTATCTGATCCCAGCCCTCGTCATGAGCAGCGTCGAGCAGTCTTTTGATCTTGCGGATTTGACCGGTGAGGACTGGTGCCGGAACCGGTCGGTCGCGCTCCCTGTTCCGTTCCCGGCACACCGCGGCCGCAGTGTCCATGATCACGAGCACAGCAGGAAGCCCGGCTTCGCGAGCCAGCCGCCGGTAGTCCCCACGCCGCTCAGGATCCAATCCGAGAGTGTCTATCACGGTCGTGAGCGAGCGCCTGATTCGCGCTGAGACGATCTGATCGAGCAGCGCGAACGCCTCGACTGACGCATCCAGGTCGGAAGGACCGCTACCGACAGCTGCCCGCAGCGCATCCGAGCTCACGACCTCAGCAGCACGGAATCGCTGCGCTGCCCAAGTGGATTTGCCCGAACCCGCTGCCCCAGCCAGCACCACTACGGCAGGGTCGAGCAGGCGATCATGGGTCATACGCCGAAGTCTGGCAGCAGGCGGCATTGAGAGTCTCGAACGCATCCCTGCGCGGCCGGGGGTAGGCGCAGGGAAGAATGGCCCCCATGACCGATAAGCCTGTCGAATCGTGGCTGACTGACATGGACGGCGTTCTGGTGCATGAGGAACTGGCGCTGCCCGGCGCATCTGAGTTCATTGCCGCTCTGCAAGAGCATGGACGCCGGTTCCTGGTGTTGACCAACAACTCCATCTACACCCCTCGTGATCTGCGGGCGCGGCTGCTGCTCAGTGGTATCGATGTTCCTGAGGAGTGCATATGGACATCGGCGCTGGCCACCGCCAAGTTTCTGGCCGATCAGCGGCCTGGCGGCACTGCCTACGTGCTCGGAGATGTCGGGCTCACGTCGGCCCTGCATGATGTCGGGTTTGTCCTGACCGAGCGTCGCCCGGACTACGTGGTGCTGGGCGAGACCAAGACCCACTCCTTCGAGAATATTACGCGGGCCATCAGGCTTATCGAGCGCGGAGCGCGGTTCATTGCAACCAATCCGGATCCGACGGGCCCATCAGCGGAAGGGTCCGTACCAGCGTGCGGGTCCTTCGCTGCCCTGATCACCCAGGCAACCGGCATTCGACCGTACTTCGTGGGCAAGCCGAATCCACTGATGATGCGGTCTGCGCTGAACGCCATCGATGCGCACTCTGAGACCGCCATGATGATCGGCGATCGGATGGATACCGACATGGTCTCCGGCATCGAGGCAGGGATGCGCACCATCTTGGTGTTGACCGGATCAACGAAGGCCGAGGACGTGGAGCGTTTCCCGTATCGACCAACGCGCGTAGCCAGCTCCATCGCCGAGGTGGTGGAACTGGTCGGCAAGCTTGCGCCTGCAGATGCCACTGCCTAGCGGACAACGGTGTCCACCGTCGCCCGGAAATCCCGTAACTGGTCGCTCCGCGGCAACGGCGTCGGCCAGTCCCGTGGTCTCCAGCCCGGATGTGGCTGTTCCGCCTGATAGGTCCAGAAACTCGTGCGACGTACGGCGGGCCCGGCCGACCGGAAGGTTGAGTCTGGCACAGGTGTGACCGCGAGGCCGGTAAATGTAGTCAAGCCGGGAAGCACAACGTCGACTCGTGAAGTGCCTGCCGGCAAGGGGGGCAAATTGGTGATCACACGCATCTGCTGGCCAGTCCGGCGCAGGGCTGCGGCGCCGAATCGCAGATCTGTACAGAGGCATTCCAGTGCACCAAGGCCCGCGAGCTTCGTCGTCACCAGCCGGGCGCGCCATACCGATCTGCCGGCGCCTACCTTGATCTGCGGTCCCCCCGCCGAGATCGGATTGTAAGCGCGACGCGGTGGCGCCGCGTCGGCAAACGGCGGCCTCGATGCGGCCTGCAAACCACGCCCGGGCTCCATCGCCAGGATCGTCCACGCAATCGTGGTGAAGCTGCTACCGGTGTAAACGGCGTTGACCATGATCAGATAGTGCTGCCCGGCTGAGCGGTACCTGAACGGCCTCGTACTCCCAATTACCGGCGTTGGCTCCGCGGGGCGTCCTAAGTCAGCGGGATAGCTTGCCAGCGGCAGCATGCCGGACGGCGTCACCGGTATGTGCCAGAAGGGTGGCACAGTTGCCAGCTGCACGTCCACGTTCTCCAGGCCGTCTGGTAGGGCCGGGAACGCTACCTGGAGCACTGTTGTGTAGCCAAGTCGCAGCGTCCGTTGTACCAGTGTGAGTGGAGTGCAGAGGCACTGGGAATCCCATCCTTTGCGAGTCAGCGGCCGGTAGATCCGCGCTCGCGCGGCGTCAACCAAGACAATGTTCGGATAGCCTTCGCCCGGCCTGGTGAGCCCCAGGTTCACAGTTGCCGGTAGCGGATCCCTTGGCCGCAGCCCAGGTCCATGGAGCGGGGTCACTGACCAGTCGAGCACCGTAGCGCCCTCGATTCGCCGTACTGCGTGGACAGCAAGTCGCATGGTGATATCGAGGCCATCCGCCGACGTCCAGATGGCCTCGCCAACGACTGGCAAGTCAGGATTCGGCGAGGGCGGGGTTTCATTCGGCGTAACGGGACGGAGCGGCGGCGCCGTCGTCTCCTTTGACATGGACCGGCGGAAGAGACCCGGTTCGACCCGATCGTAGGTGCAGCCCGTGACGAGGCAGGCAATGAGGAGGAGCGCAGCGACGAGCCAGCGGCACCCGTTTCTTGATGCTGCTCGCGCATCGCGCGCGATGGATCCGACGTCGTCGTCGTTCTTCGCGGACGAAAAGCGTGTCCGCTCATCGCTCCTCCGATCGTCGGGCGCGCGATTTGCCGACGCTCGCAGCATGTGTATTGATGCTGCTCGCGCATCGCGCGCGATGGATCCGACGTCGTCGTCGTCGTTCTTCGCGGACGAAAAGCGTGTCCGCTCATCGCTCCTCCGATCGTCGGGCGCGCGATTTGCCGACGCTCGCAGCATGCATTGATGCTACGACTGCGGCACGTCATGGCTGATCGCCGAGCGGTTCGGCATGATCAACACAGCGATCGCCAGGAGCACCGCGACCACTGCAGCGGCCAAGAAGACCCTGTGCAGGGCGTGGTCGAGGAAGCTGACGGGAATCCCGCTCGTGGTGGAGGAGATGTGCCCGCCGACCCGCTGGCTCAGTGATGAGTTGGCAATCGCGCCGAATGCCGCGATGCCGAGCGCGCTGCCCATTGACCGCGCGAACACATTGGTGCCGGTAACAACCCCGCGGCGTTCCCAGTCGACCGATGACTGAGCCGAGATGAGCGTCGGACTCATCACAAGTCCCATACCCATACCCAGCACAAAGCAGGTCGCTGCCACGTGCCACACTGCGCTGCTCGCTGACAACAGGGCCAGCAGCCCAGAACCGATCATGATCACCGCCGCACCGATCAACGCCGTCCGGCGGAACCCGATTCTGAGATAGATCCGGCCGGCTACCGAAGCCGCGAGTGGCCAGCCGAGCGTGAGTGCCGCGAGCGCAAAGCCAGCCACTAGGGCACTCGTGCCCAGCACTCCCTGGGCATAGAGCGGGACGAAGGAGGTCAGACCGATCAGCATCACCCCCACGCCCAGCGCTGCGAGATTGGTCGAGTTGAGCAGCCGGCTGCGAAAGACCCACCCAGGCAGGATCGGCTCCGCTGCGCGCCGCTCCACGAAGGCAAAGCCGATCACAAGCAACTCCCCGGCCCCGAGAATGGTGATGCTTGGCACGGAGCCCCAGGACCACAGAATGCCGCCCTCGAGGAGTCCGAGGATGATCAGCGAAGAACCTACGCCGAGCAACGCCGCGCCGGCGACGTCGATGCGATGCTGCCGACGGACTACCTGTTCGGAGAATTTCCGAAACAGCGACCAGGCCGCAAGCAGGCCCAGCGGGATGTTGACGAAGAAGATCCACCGCCAATCCAGGAAGTCGACGAATAGCCCGCCGAGCGTCGGTCCGACGACTGCTGAGATTGCCCAGACGCTGGCGACGTAGCCCTGGACCCGGGCACGCTCAGCCACCGAATAGATGTCGCCGATGATCGTCATCGCGGTAGGTTGCACCGCTCCGGCACCGAGACCTTGCAGCGCTCGGAACGCGATCAAGGCGGGCATGCTCCAGGCGATACCGCACAAGATCGAACCGAGCACGAACAGTCCAATGCCCACCAGCATGATCGGCTTGCGCCCGATGAGGTCGGTGAACTTGGCGAAGATCGGTATGGACACCGCTTGGGCCAGCAGGTAAATCGAGAACAACCACGGGAACTGAGCGAAACCACCGAGATCGTTAACGATCGAGGGGACGGCAGTTGCGAGGATAGTCGCATCCATCGCGATGAGTCCCACGCTCAGCATGACTGAGAGCAGGATCGGGCCGCGTTCGGAACGAAGGCCAACCGCGGCGCGTGAGATGGTCTGCTGCTCGGTCGGCTGGGCCATATTTGAGGCAACCCTCAATCGCGGTCAGGCATTCCCGGGCTGCGCGGAGGTTTGAGCCATATCGCCGGCTGGGGCACCCACTGTTTGCACTCACATAAGGAGAGTGCTAAAAATGCAGTTAGCACTCTCCCACGGAGAGTGCCACCTCTTCTGGCCGGTGAGGCTCCCATGGGCCGTCCGTCGCGGGCACCGTACGAAGAGCCGTCAATCACTCACAGGACTAGCGGAGAACATGCCCA
>JBKPTR010000145.1:0-2175 GCA_046735615.1 Actinomycetota bacterium | reverse complement strand
AATCAGACATGACTAGGCCCGGAGGTTCCCCACGTATCGCACAGGATCTTGTGGCAAGTCACCGTCGGGTAGCTAAAGCAGTTCCTCGTCGCCGAGCTGTCGGATCAGGTCGAGGGCGGGCTCGTAAACCTGCTTGTGGCCTTGGCGAACAGCGTCATCTCCGCGGTAGCGGGAGGGCAAGCCAGGCCAGCACGGTTCCTTTTGGCGAGCAGTCAGTATTCCAGAAGGTTAACGATGCGTGCACTGACGAACTCCGGCTCATCCACGCTCATGAGGTGACCCGCATTCGGCAGGATCTCGATCTCGCAGCCCGGGATGTTCCGAGCGCGTTTCGCGGCGGCGGTCGCGCTCCCGATCAACCCATCCTTTCCACCAAGGATGACCAAGGTTCGCGACTTGATCATCCCTAGCTTGCGGGGGGGAATGTTGATCGGTTGCCCCACGAGTGGCTTGGTCTGCCCCATGATCTTCATCCAGGGCCGGAACTCGCGGTTTACCCGTGCGCCCTCGCCCAAGGATCGCAAGATGATGCGGTCAAACTTGGCCTCCGTTGGCCGCACCCGATACCACGCGAACGGTACCAAGACTGCAAGTGTGGTGCGCCAAGCTGGCAACCCCATCGGTCCAAGCAGGACGAGGCGCCGCACCCGGTAGGGTGCATAGATCGCATGGTTCATCGCGATCCACCCGCCCATCGATCCCGCAACCACGTCCGCCCGCGTGATGTTCAGCCTCTCGTGCACGTCATCAAGCCATGCGGTGTACTCACGGCCGGTTTTCGGGTATCTGCTCGGATCTGTCAGCTCGCTCTTTCCCACATCGCCAATCGTGTCCAGCGCGTAGACGCGACGCTTGTCGCTCAGCGGGGCGATGATCGAGGACCATACGAAGCCGCCCACCGCCGCGAGGTGCAACATCAGCAGCGGCGGAGACGCCGGATCACCACACGCGATGACATGCGTGTTCCCATAGCGCGTCGGCACGAAGAATGTCTCAAACGGGACTGGCCAGCGACGCAGCGCCTCGTCGTAGATCGCCATCAACTGCGTGCGGATCTCTTCACTGCGAAAGACCGGAAGCTCCTCACGCACATCCTTGTCGTTAGTGGTGTGAGGCTCAGTGTTAGACATGGCAATCACTTCCGGACTTCTTCCGAATCGTACTTCAGGCTCCACGCCTGCCGCCGCCGGTATGTGACCTTGCCAGAGCCATTGCTGTGGTGACCGCTATACAGAATCGAAACTTATTTATGGCTGAAGCGCTACGAGCACATCCTCTCTAGCTGCCTGACACTTCGTGCCGAAACCGCAATTTGCGAAGCCGGGTGGCGCGTTGCAGGCGATGTTCGCGATGACGCTTCGCGTACGCCTGGGATGCTGCATGTCTGCCTGCCTCATTGCCTGCTTGCCCAAAACCGCTTCCCTCACGACGGAGACTCGCACTCCCCTACGGCGTTCCGGCTGGCCGAACTGGCCGACCTCGACAGTTCAGGGAATCTCGTGTCCCACGAGATTTGAACTCGCGAGCCCTTGACCCCCCAGACATCGGCGGCATGTCAACGACGTCCGTAGACGTCCTATGTCGGCCAGCCGAGAGTCACCGTAGTCGCTAGGAGGCCCATTCGCCGTGCATGGCATCGGCGAGCTGCCGCAGCGGGTCTTCGCCGAGCAGCGGGTGGCGACTAGAGCCTGACAGCGGTAGACGCCAAAGACCCTGACAGATCTCTCATCGGTGTAATCCAGGTGACATTCATGCTGCTTACGACACACGCCGCTGAATTAGGACCTTCGCACCTGGCCCACTTAGAGGGCGCGAGAGATTGAGTGAGGATAGGCAACGTTTGTCGGACAGGTCTCTTACTATGCGAGATGCACGGAGAAGCGCGAGCAAAGACCGGTTGAGTGTCCCGGCTGCCGCTTCTGTTCGTTGCTGCCATCTATTCGGGAAACTTCTCGATGAAATCGTGGATCGCTACCCGAACCTCGCTCCCATGTGTGAGGAGGAAGTGGCCACCCGTCAAGCCAACGAACCGGCTGGTCGGAATGCGCCGCGCCATCTCTTGCCCCCCTTGGAACTCGCGGGGGTCGTCCACCGCTTGGATGATCAACGTCGGCACCGAGATCTGTTCGAACGGTATGTCGTTCACCCTGGGCAGGCTCACTTTATTGTCGAAGA
>JBKPTR010000144.1:0-10680 GCA_046735615.1 Actinomycetota bacterium | reverse complement strand
GGCATCGTTGCTCACGCGACGCACTGTATCGGCCCAAGCCACCTGACTACATCAAGCGCGGGGCCGCGCCCATAGGGTGATGGGCATGATGGCGGCGTACGCGGTCCGGGCGGATGCCGAGGCACCCCTAGATGCTCTGGTGGTGGGAGAGATCGAGCCGCCGAGCGTGCCTGCGGGCTGGGTGAAGGTGCACGTCAAGGCTGCAGCTCTCAATCATCACGACGTCTGGTCACTCCGCGGGGTCGGCCTACCTGCCGACCGACTGCCGATGATCCTTGGCTGTGATGCGGCGGGCGTCAGCGACGCTGGTCGAGAGGTGATTGTTCATGCAGTGATCAACTCACCGAACTTTGCCGGCTCCGATGCCACCTACGACCCCGAGCGCTCGCTGCTGTCAGAGCGCTATCCCGGGACCTTTGCTACGCAGGTGTGGGTGCCTCCGACCAACCTGGTGGACAAGCCGCCTGAGTTGAGCTTTGCCGAGGCTGCCTGCCTGCCAACGGCCTGGCTCACCGCGTTTCGGATGCTCTTCAGCCAGTCCGGAATCCGGCCCGGCGACACTGTGCTGATCCAGGGTGCGGGTGGCGGAGTGACCACGGCGCTGATAGCGCTCGGCAAGCAGGCTGGGCTGCGTGTCTGGGTCACCTCGCGTGACGAAGCTCGTGGCGCGCGAGCCGTGAGTCTCGGAGCGCATCAAGCATTCCCGAGCGGCGCCCGCCTTCCCGAGCGGGTGGATGCGGTGATGGAGTCTGTCGGTGCCGCTACTTGGTCACATTCGATCAATGTGTTGAAGCCGGGCGGCACGCTGGTGATCTGCGGCGCGACATCGGGAGACAATCCGTCCAAAGCTGAACTGACCAAGATCTACTTCAAGCCGCTCCGGGTGATCGGCTCGACGATGGGCACCCGAGATGAACTGATCGCCCTGACCAAGATGCTCGTTATCACTGGCCTGCGGCCGCACATCGATCGCATTCTGCCGCTGACAGATGCCCCCAGCGGATTCGCGGCGATGATCACGGGTGATCATTTCGGCAAGATCATCTTCGAGCCTTGAGTTGGTCTCCTGGATATTGGATTGGCCTAGTCCAGTCCGGTACGGGATGACCCGGGTCAGTCCTCTTCGTCGTCCAGTCGCGCAAGCCAGGTCGCGAGGCGCTCTACCGGAGTCTCGAACTCGGGATGAAGATCGACAAAGGTGCGCAGCTGATCAGCAAGCCAGGCAAGCGTGACCTCCTCCTCGCCGCGCCGCACCTCGAGCTCCTCGATGCCTCGATCAGTGAAATACATGGTGGATCCGGCGCCCAGCCGACCGATGGTCTTCCTTCCTTATCTATGCGAAGGCGGCCTCCATCAGCGCACGCTGCTGCTGCTGATGGACACTCGTCGACCCGACTGACGGCGCAGAAGACGCCGGTCGAGTCACCTTGGTGAGCCGCCAGGTCCGACTGGGCTCCATCTCGGCTAGACGCGGCGGCAGGTTCAGTGCCATGAAGGGCCACGCCCCCTGATTGACCGGCTCGTCTTGCACCCAGCGCAGCTCCTCGACACCGTCGAAGCGCTTGAACTGCTTGACAATGTCTTTCATCGGCAGCGGGTAGAGCCGTTCTAGAGCGATGATCGCCACCTGGCCATCCTTGCCGGCCTGGCTGCGGGAATTCATCAGCTCCCAACGGATCTTTCCCGAGCAGAGCAGCACTGAGCTGACTTGGCTCGGGTCTTCGATCGTCGGATCGCCGAGCACCGGCTTCCAGGACCCTTGAGTGAGGTCAGACGGGTCGGACACGGCGAGTTTGTTGCGCAGCATCGACTTCGGTGTCATGACGATCAGCGGCCGATGAAGCTCGCCCAGCGCCTGCTGTCGCAGCATGTGGAAATGGCTTGCGGGCGTCGAAGGCTGCGCAACCGTGAATGCGTCCTCAGCGGCCAGCTGGAGGAAGCGTTCGAGCCGAGCCGACGAATGATCCGGACCCTGACCCTCGTAGCCATGCGGCAAGAGCAGCACGACGCCAGACTGCTGGGTCCACTTCGCCTGCCCAGACGTGATGAACTCATCGATAATCGTCTGCGCGCCATTGGCGAAATCACCGAACTGAGCCTCCCAGAGCACCAGTGCCTCCGGGCTCGCCACCGAGTAGCCGTACTCAAAGCCCATCGCCGCGAACTCGCTCAGCAGCGAGTCGAAGACATGGAACTTGCCCTGGTTGTCGTCAAGGTGCTTGAGCGGCACCCAGGACTCCCCGGTCTTCCGGTCAACGATGGCAGCGAAGCGCTGCACAAAAGTGCCGCGACGGGTGTCTTGTCCGGTGAGCCGCACCGTGCGGCCCTCCAGCAGCAAGGAGCCCAAAGCCACGATCTCCGCCGTAGCCCAGTCAATTGGCCCCTGGGTGATCGCTGCAGCGCGGCGCTGCAGCTGCGGCATCACCTTCGGATGGACGGTGAATCCGCTCGGGAATATGGTATGCGCGTCGGCGATCTTCTTGAGTGTCTCCATGCTGATCGCTGTACCGTGCCTGGCAGCGGACTTCTTGGGATACGCCGGGACTCGGCTGTATTCCATATCCCTGGCGGGCTGAGTCGACCCACGGACTTCCTTGAAGACAGTCTCCAGCCGCTGCTGGAAGCGGCTCATCACCGCCTCGGCGTCCTCGACGGTGATATCGCCGCGGCCGATCAGTGCCTCGGTGTAGAGCTTGCGGACCGACCGTTTCTTCTCGATCAAGTCATACATCCGAGGTTGGGTGAAGCTCGGATCATCGCCCTCGTTGTGACCGCGGCGGCGGTAGCAGATGAGGTCGATGACCACGTCCTTGTTGAATTCCTGCCGGAAGGCGAACGCCAGCCGAGCGACGCGGATGCAGGCCTCCGGGTCGTCGCCGTTCACATGGAAGATCGGCGCCTGGATCATCCGGGCTACGTCAGTGCAGTACATCGACGACCGCAACTCGGTTGGGGACGTGGTGAAGCCAACCTGGTTGTTCACCACAATGTGAATCGTGCCGCCGGTCCGGTAGCCACGAAGCTGGCTGAGGTTGAGGGTTTCGGCGACAACACCCTGGCCCGCAAATGCTGCATCACCGTGCATCAGCACGGGTAGCACCGGGAACTCGGCTCCGCGGTCAAGAATGTCCTGCTTGGCTCTGGCGATGCCCTCCAGCACCGGGTTCACAGCCTCGAGGTGGCTGGGATTCGCCGCGACAGAGGCCTTGATCGTTGCGCCGCTCAATGCGGTGAACTTGCCCTCTGAACCCAGGTGGTACTTGACATCGCCGGAGCCCTGCACGGTGCGGGGGTCGAGGTTGCCCTCGAACTCTCGGAAGATCTGCTCGTACGACTTGCCGACAATGTTGGTCAACACGTTGAGCCGGCCGCGGTGCGGCATACCAATGCAAACTTCCTCCAGGCCCGCCTCGGCCGCTTGCTCGCAGACCTCGTCCAGCAGGACGATTGCAGACTCGCCCCCTTCCAGGGAGAACCGCTTCTGCCCGACGAACTTGGTTTGCAAGAACGTCTCGAAGATCTCCGCCTCATTGAGCTTGTCCAGGATCCGCACGTGCTCCTCGCGAGGCAGCGACTCGTGCGGCCGTTCTACCCGAGCTTGAATCCACCTGCGTTGCGCAGGCTCTTGGATATGCATGTACTCGATGCCGGTAGTGCGGCAGTAGGAGTCACGCAGGATTCCCAAGATCTTCCGCATCTTCATCCGGCCCTGGCCGCCGGCGAAGGATCCGGTGGCAAAGTCACGGTCCAGGTCCCACAGCGTCAGGCCGTGCGACTGCACGTCAAGATCATGATGGCGCCGTTGGCGGTACTCGAGTGGATCAGTGTCGGCCATCAGATGGCCGCGCACCCGATAGGCGTTGATCATCTCCATGATCCGGGCCTGCTTGGGGATCTGGTCCTCATGATCACTGCTGATGTCCTGGGCCCAGCGGATGGGCTCGTACGGGATGCGCAGCGCTCCGAAGATGTCGTCGTAAAAGCCGTCCTCGCCCAGTAGCAACGCATGCAGTCGAGCCAGGTACTCGCCGGACTGCGCTCCCTGGATGACTCGATGGTCATAGGTCGAGGTCAGCGTCAGGATCTTGGAGACACTCATGTCGCTGAGCCGATCAGGATCGGAGCCCTGGAACTCAGGCGGATACTCCATGGAACCGACGCCGATGATCGCGCCTTGGCCTTGCATCAAGCGTGGAACCGAATGGTTGGTGCCGATGGTCCCGGGGTTGGTCAGGGTAATGGTGGTGCCAGCGAAATCCTCCAGCGTCAGTTGGCCGGCTCGTGCCTTCTTCACCATCTGCTCGTATCCAGACCAGAACTCGGCGAAGTTCAGCTCTTCACAGCTCTTGATGCTCGGCACCAGGAGCTGCCGGGTGCCATCTTCCTTGGGCAGGTCGATAGCAAGGCCGAGATTGACGTGAGCTGGCACGACCAAGGTTGGCTTGCCGTCGATGACGTCGTAGCCGTTGTTCATGGCGGGCACAGTCTTCAGGGCCTGCACCATGGCGTAGCCAATGATGTGTGTGTAGGAGACCTTTCCGCCGCGAGCCCGTCGCAGATGGTTGTTGATCACCACGCGCTGGTCGATGAGCAGCTTGACTGGAAGGGATCGAACGCTGGTCGCGGTTGGCACCGTCAACGAGACGTCCATGTTCTTGGCAGTACGTGCCAAAGCACCGCGCATGGTGGACTTGACCGGCTCTTCAAGTGCAACGCTTTGCCGATTCTGAACGCTCGGGGGATCAGCAGGAACACCGCCGCGCGCGCCAGGCGCGGTCGGTCGGGTTTCTTTGCTTGGCGAAGGCTTCTCAACCGTCGGCGCGCGGCGCGCCGCTGCCGGCTCAGGCCGCGGCTGCGCGCCCTGGCGGGCCTGCGCAGGAGCAGGCGCTGGGGCTGCAGTCGTTGGGGCCGGCTTGTCGGGGCTGGCGGGTTGGGCCGCAGCACGTCGGGGCTGTGATTCCTGTTTTTCGGCGACGCCGCCATTACCGTCGCCGGAACCTGGCGCGCCATGCGACTTGAAGTACTCCGCCCATGTCGCGTCGACCGAGCTGGGATCTGCGGTGTACTGCTCGTACATCTCCTCCAGCAGCCAATCGTTGGCGCCAAAGTCCGCCTCGGGCGTGCTGGTCGGTGATTGGTCGGGCACGATGGCCACGGTCGCCTTCTTCCTGATAACTGTCGCGGGTCTCACCCCGCCTTCAGCCTGCACGCGACCTGCTCCTGGCACGCTCCTGGCAGGCGTTTACTAGGCTACCCAAGCTTGTGAGCAGCTAGTCACTGGTCAGGGCGACACACCTCGTCAGCCTGGATTGCCGACGATCAGTCCCGGCGTGTCAGGGCGCTTCTCTCCATGACACCGGCACCCAACATGCGCCAGGCCAGCCGGCACACCTCGATCGTGAAGATCACCAGCGCGACGTTGCGTATGGTCGTGACGACAGTCGAGATGATGATCATCGCCTGACCGTGGCGGCCAAGGTAGCCGGGGTAGAGCACGGGATAGACCAGTTGAGTGAGCAGAGCCAGGACCAGAAGTTGTCCGGCTATCCGTTTGATCGCAGGTTCCTCGTCGGGCGTGGCATGCCGCCGGAACACCAATAGCGTCGCCATCGGCCCGCCCAGCCAGAGCAAATATTGCGGGCTCAGAGTCTTGTTCGCGACGATCATGATCGCCACAGTGGCGAGAACGACGAAACCAATCGCGACGGGAGTCGACCCGTCACGCCGGAAGGCGCGGACGGTCAGCAGGATGATCATCGCCAAGCCCAGTAGCGTCGCGATGCTACTGATGGTCACCCACGCATCTGCGCCTGGACCGAACACCTCGTACGCCTGGTACTGGGACATGTCGATGACCCACTGGTCAGGCATTACGGCCCGTCCCACCATCAACGGCGTCGCCCAGATCGACTCGATCTGCAACCCGCGGTCGGACTGCCAAATCAGTGGCGAAATCAGTCGTGACCAACCACCGAAGATCAAGCTGATCATGGCGAGGCCGAAACCGACGACAACGAAGGCCAGACCGGCGGGTCGCCTGTCGGGTTTGTACGACATGAATGGGCCGATAAGCAGCGCCGGCCAGAGCTTGATGGCAGCTCCCAAACCTGTCAGGGCTCCGGTGATCCATGGCTTGTGTCGTGCCGCGAGGAGCGCGCCGCCGGCGAGCACGGCTGGCAGCATGTCGAAGCGCAGATACGACAGCGGGCCTATCAGCGGGGCGAAGATCAGCCAGAAGTCGACCGCGCTGTCGTGACGCCGGCCAGTTGAGCGCCAGAGCGTGTAACAGAACAAGGCATCTAGCGCCAGCATGAGAACGATGAAGGCAACGAGATAACCGCGGCGACTGCCGAAGGATGCGCCGTAAGGCAGCCAGAGGATCCAGACCACAGGAGTGGGGTACTCGTAGAGCGTACGGTCCAGGCCGGCGCTGAATAGCGCGTTGATCTTGCGGTGGTAATAGAAGACATCGCCAGTCACGAAGCGCTCGAATGCCGCCAGTAGGACCAAGATCAGTACGCGGGTGGCCAGCCACACAATGACGATCGTTCGAGGGCCACGATGCGCGTCGTACCAGGCAGCGAGGCGGCTCATTCAGGACCGACATATTCAGGTGGCAGGGGAGTGGGCATCGAAGTTAAGCAGGATCTTGGTGGATGACAGAACGGAAGTGAACCTACCAGCAACGGATCCCTGGATTTGCATCTCTGTTGCGCTGAAATCGGTCAAGAAATGCAGGCCGGCAGAGCGCTGGCGATGCAAAGTCAGGGCGACCGCGGCGGCCTGCCTCGAGCACGGTCCGTCGGCACCTGGCTGACGGCCACGCGGCAACATCGTCTTGACTATGTGACCGGCAATCCGTCCCAACCCAGGACAACACTCTTCGCTGGATGCCGCCGCATGTGGTCTCGAGGTCTGGCCAAAACGAGCATTGGTCGTTCTCGCGGCCGGTAGATTGGCGGGCATTCAGGGGTTGACGGGGACATGACGAGCGACGTAGTGCTGCGCCAAGTGCGCTTGCTGACGCTTCCGTCTGTGCTGTTTGCCAGTGGGCTCGCGGGCCACGCTGCCGCAGACGGTGTCACGCCCGACACCTCAGTCCTCATTCCCTTGTTCGTGCTCACTGTGGTCCTGGTGGCCCCATTCGTCGGCGCACCAACCAGGCCGGCACGGGCCGTGGCGTTGCTGGCTGGCGGGCAGGGGCTATTGCACGCTGCGCTGCAGCTGCTCGGCGGGACAGCCGCTCCGGCCACGACAACGATGTGTGGCGCGGCGAGCCATGTGGCGGCTATGCCTTCGCCGACCAACTCCCACATGATGCACCAGCATTGCGCGGCGGCAGCGCATGGTTCTGCCATGTCGGGGACGAGCGGCGGGCACCTAGTTATGCTGCTCGGCCACCTGGCCGCAGCGGTGGTAGTCGGTGCGTGGCTGGTTGCCGGGGAGCGGGCTTTCTGGACGTTGCTGGCACTCACTGCACGACCGGTCGCCGAAGCGTGGCGGACGGTCACAGAGGTGTTGCGCGTCGGCGTAGGCGCCGTGGTCGCCGACTGTCAGCGGCTTCAGCTTGGCTGGGGCCTACCTTCTGTAGTCCGTGACTCGGTGTGGGCCGCGGGCGTCGTCCCGCGTCGCGGTCCACCCGTTACCGCGTCGCCCGGACCCCACACTTACGCCGCTGTCGCGACGGTCTGACGGCGGACACCTGTTCTGCGACCAAGCCACCTGCGGACCGTCGTCGAATCATCACCAGACATGTCGGCAGCACTTCTGCGGCCACGGCCGTCGCTGGTGCCACCTCTTACAAGAATCGAGTCATCCTCATGTTCCAGAACAGCTTTTTACGGCGCCGCACCCTCGCCCGTGTTGGGATCGGCATCGGCGCCACGGTCGCGGCAATTCTGGCCTTGCCCGGCGTTGCACAGGCACACGTCACGGTCCAGCCTGGAACCGCCGAAGGCGGCGGCTTCTCAGTCGTCGCGTTCCGGGTCCCGAACGAGCGCGACAACGCCAGCACGACGCAAGTGCGGGTCACCCTGCCTGAGGACCAGCCCATCGGCTCGGTCCAGACGACACCGGTGCCGGGGTGGAAGATCACTACAACGACCCGTCACCTCGATCAGCCGATAGAGATGTTCGGCGAGCAGCTGGACGCCGTGGTCTCCGAGGTCAACTGGACCGCCACTGCCGGCGGCATCCGTCCGGGCCAGTTCCAAGACTTTGATCTCAGCCTCGGCCAACTACCCGAGTCGGGCGAGTTGGTGTTCAACGCTCTACAGACCTACTCCAATGGCGAGAAAGTCAACTGGAATCAGGTGTCGGCCGACCCGTCGGTCGAGCCTGAGCACCCCGCCCCCACGCTGACGATTAGGCCGGCCGCAGCCGAGAACGGCTCCGGGTCTACGGGCCAGGGCAGCCAGGTAGGCCAGGACGAACAGGTCACGCCGACGGCACAAAGCGAGAACGAGTCCGACTCGACCCTGCCGCTTGTCCTTTCGGCTGCCGCAGTGGGGCTTTCGCTCGTTGCCGTGGTACTCGCGTGGGGTCGGGGCCGGCGACCTGCCCCGGTAGTGGAGGCAGCATCCACGCACACCCGCCAGGACGTCAACGTCTGACCGGCTCTGGGATGCCGGGAAAGAACGCCAGCCATTCCCGGCATCCAACTCCGTGAGCCTAGGAGTATCCCTCATGGCACCGCTGAGCACCACCGCACGCCGCGTCACCCTCGTCGCGACGCTTGCAGTCTTGTTCTCGCTGCTGTTCGCGTCCCCGGCCGCGGCGCACGCCGAGCTGGTGAACACCACCCCGGCGAACGGAGACCAATTGACGAGGCCGCCGACTCAGATCCAGATGACGTTCACCGAGTCGGTCAACCTGGTCGACGACGGCATCCGGTTAGTCGACCACGTCGGCGCCACCGTGCCCACTCCCGAGCCGAGCGTGGCCGCCCAAACCGTCACCTGGCCGATGCCGGCCGACCTGCCGGAAGGGCCCTACGTCGTGAGTTGGCGAGTGGTGTCCGCCGATGGTCATCCGATCAGCGGAGCGTTCTCCTTCGGGGTCGGCACTGCTGCGGCCGCCGTGCCCGGTTCATCCACGGGCGCAGATACCCCTGATACCGCCAGCGGCACTCTAGCGACCGGGCCGACCGTGCCGTGGCCTGTGGTGGCTATCCGCATGGCCGGCTATGTCGCGTTCGCGTTGTTCGTCGGCGTAGCTGCATTCGTGCTGTTGTGCGCACCGGACACCAGCAAAGATCGCAGACTTCAACTCCTGGTCCGCGGCGGCCTCCTCGGCGGCGCGGCTTCCGCAGGCGCCGCCATCCTGGTCGAGGGCCCGTACATTGCCGGGGTCTCGATGACCCGTGTCTTCGACACGCGGCTCCTCCAAGAGACCCTGGCCACCCCGTTCGGCAGCGCGATGACGTGGCGGCTCGTGCTCTACGGCGTCCTCAGCGTGCTCGTCTGGCGGCTCCCCAGGATTGTCACCGGGCTAGCGAGCTGGCTCGTGCCAGCTGCCGTAGCAGCAATCGCGGTGACTATTGCCGCCGCAGGACACGGAGCCGCTTCAGGCCTGATCGGCCTCGGCGTCGACGCGCTCCACGCACTCACCGCCGGACTCTGGGTCGGCGGCCTGGTTGCCCTTGCTGCTCTCGGCCGATCCGTCGAACCCCGCGCGCTACAGCAGTTCTCAACTCTCGCCACGGCCTCGGTACTCATCCTGATCACAACCGGCACCCTGAACTCGCTACGGCATCTGACCAGTGTCGAGGAGCTATGGCAGAGCCGCTACGGGCTCACCCTGATGATCAAGCTCGCCCTGGTTGCTGCCACCCTCGCAGCCGCCGCTGTGTCACGACGGCGCCTGAGGCAGCACCGGGTGCCGCTACGGTCCGTCCGGATCGAGGCCGCCCTGACCGTGGCCGTACTCGTCGTCACTGCACTGCTCAGCATGACCGCACCCCCACCGCAGGCACAGGCTCCGACGACCCACGCCGGTCACGACGCCGGACCGGTCAACGATGCGGTCCAGGTGTCCCTAGGTGATCAAGGTAATGCCGCACTCGCCGTCTCGCCGGCCACCACCACCGGCAGTCATTTGCACCTCGTGCTCGCTGACACCAATGGCCAGAGGCTATCCGCCACTCGAGTCACCCTGAAGGTCGCCAACCCCGACCGCGACATTGCCCCGATACCCGTACGGATGAGCGAGCGCGACGGCGTCTGGGTCGCGAGTTACCGCTTCCCCTTCCCCGGCACCTGGAAAGCCATCTTCACTGTGGACGGCGTCGGCTCATCGGCAGTTGTCACCTCCGGCGAAATTACGATCCGCGACTGACACATAGCGACGGCTTGATGATCTTGCAGTAGAAATCACCACCAGCCCTGTTTGCGGGCCCAGCGCAACAGGGTCAGCGAAATAGCCAGCATGATCAACAAGAGGATCGTCAGCGGTATCCACCTCGTGGAGTCGTTGACGATGACGTTCATGCCCATGACGGACGACAGTGACGTAATGGGCAACGTGATCGCTGCGATGACAGCGAGGCGTTCGGCGGCAATGGTCATTTTGGTGTCGGTGCGTGCGCGGTAGAACTCGGTGACACCCATGAGGAACACCAGCTGGGAATCGCTGATGTGGGCGACGGTTTCGTACTGGTCGAGCACGTCTTTCATCAACTCC
>JBKPTR010000143.1:0-6011 GCA_046735615.1 Actinomycetota bacterium | reverse complement strand
GCTGCCGTCTGTTAGCTGCCAGTGGGTGAAGTCCGATTGCCAGCATTCGTTGGGCTGGTCGGCTTCGAACCGTCGGTAGGAGCTTTTGGGCCGCTTCTTCGGTTCCGGGGTGACCAGCCCAGCTGCCAGCAGGATCCGACGCGCAAGATCAAGGGCTGGACTTCGCCAGGCAGCGCCGCGCTATGTCAGGTGGTCGCCTCGGTCGGCCAAGGAAGCGGCTGCCCGCGCTCGGCGCCGATCGATCATCACCGCCCCGACGAGCCACGCCACCATCCCGGTCGGACCGAACGGAGCGGCATGGTCGACGGCGAAGATCACAGCACCGATAACCAGAAGACCGGGCCGGCGAGGCCGGCCCCGGCCCGCCGTGCCGCGACCGCCGCGCCGATCACGGCGACTAGCCAACACAGCACGCCCACCAGATAAACGCCGGCAAGCACCGGCGCGGACAGAGGGTCGGTTACCGCATCCGCTGCCTGGCTGACCTCTTCGCGACTGGCTGAGTGCTCGGACACGTAACGTGCGAGCAGGCCACCGGACAGGCCGACGCTTGCATCGAACGCGCTATAGAACGCGACGAACGGCACCACGGCAACCCGGGAGACGAGCGCCGCGAGATCCGAAAGGCCCTGGGTCAGCACCGCGACGGCTAGCGCTAAGAGGCTGATAATCACCAGCTGCACGACATGAATGCCTGTCCAAAGGCTCGAATGCGGCACCACGTGGTCAAAATCGCTACCGACGGTGGGTCCAGACGCCGGGACAAGGTGCAGAGTGCCCGTGACGGCGAACGCAAGCGGCGCGCCGATCAGCAGCGCCAGCCGCCATACCGCCACAGCCGAGCTTGAAGCCATCTGACACGGCCTCCCCACTACCCGAACGCAAGGCACTTGGCTAGCGACCATTCGGCCAGCCGCGCCCAATTCGACGAGATCATCACGTCCCGACGGTATTACTGGCAGTCCGTCTTGCCACGAGACACATCAGCTTCAGCTAGCCCAATGCGCTGACTCGGCTCAGCTGGTCGTGCAGAGCCGCCGAAGGCGCGGTGCCGGTCCGTCGTCTCAGCGCGCGGGCTTCGGCGAGGTTTGCGGCAGCTCGCTGACGGTCGCCTCTCTCATGGTCGAGGACGGCCATCGCCTCGAGGACGGATGCCGTGCCACCGAGATGGCGTAGGCGCCGAGTCACATCCATCGCCTGATGCAGCAACGTGTCTGCCCGTTCGTGATCGCCGGCCATGACGGCAAGGTTGGCCGCCAACGTGCCGGCCGAGGCGAGCCCTTCCTGGTAGCCGATGCTGCGGTACGCGGAGAGGCTCCGCGTCGCTAATGCGCCGGCCTCGGCGGTGCGGCCCGCGGCGAGCTCAGCATGCGCGCGGTAGTCCAAGGTGCTCCCCAACACCATTGGTTCGCCGATTGTCTCTGCCAGGGCTTCTGCGTCCCTGAGCATGGCCGAGCCGACGTCGTGGTCTCCCGCCGCGTGGGCAGTCCGTCCTGCAAGCGCGGTGATGAGTGCTAGCGTCCACGGTTCCCCGCATCCACGCGCTTCGTCGAGGGCGGACCGGTGCTGCGCTTCGGCGGCGGCATAGTCGCCCTGTGCCCAAGCGGCCATGCCGAGCAGGTTGTGGGCCAGAGCCACAAGTCCCTCGTCCGGCAGTCGCTGCGCAATGTCGAGCTGACGGCCCGCGGCGTCGACTGCTGCCGCTGTGTCGCCTTGGGCGAGCGCCGTGGAGGCCAGCACGCGTAGAAGACGAGCGCGGATGCGCGGGTCACTTTCGAAGCCGAGTGATGCTGTGGCCCAGGACCGGAGCTCGGCAAGGAATCCGTCGAGGAACCACGGCCAGTAGAGATCGGCGACGAGCTGACCCGCGGACGCAGAGCGCCGGGCGATGGCGTACGACGCGGCTGCTCGCAGGTTGTCCGCGCAGCCGCGGGCAACCGCGGCCAATACCGTCGCCTCCGCAGTCCGGATCCGGCTGTCCAGCCGAGCCGCAAGAGTGACGTGGTACTCGTAGTGACGGCGGCGCGCCCGATCACGCATCGTTGGTGTCGCCCGCTCTTGGGCGAAGAGCCGCACCAGGTCGAGAAACCGGTACCTCGCCCGTCCGGCCAGATCGGAGTCTCGGGCGAGCAGTGAGCGCGCAAGTAGGTGCTCGACTGCACGGGGACCGCCGTCGCCGACCACGGCACATGCTGCCTCGCTGTCAAACGGCCCCGTGAACACCGACAGCGCGGCGAGCGCCTCGCGGTCGCTCACGTCGAGCAGGTCATGGCTCCAGCCGATGACAGCCCGCATCGTGAGGTGTCTGGGGTCAGAGGAGCGGACGTCACCCTCCAGCAGCTCGAGCGGCCGCCCGAGGCCCGTCACGAGTTGCTCCAGCGACAGGGAGGTCATTCTTGCGGCTGCCAGCTCAAGCGCCAGCGGGAGCCCGTCCAGCTTGCGGACGATGCCCCGCACCTGGTCGTCGTCGAGCGCAGCCATGGGGCTCACCGCTCGGGCGCGGTCGACGAACACCGAGCCAGCCGCAGCGTCATCGAGGCCGCTCAGCTGGACGATCTGCTCGCCCTGCGTCCGCAACGGCTCACGCGTGGTCGTAAGGACCCGGAGGTCGGCACAGCGCGAAAGGACCGCGGCAGCCAGTTCCGCCACTCCCTCGATCACATGCTCGCAGGTGTCGAGGACGAGCAGGCCGCGGTGCCTCGATAGATAGTCGCAGATGAGATCGATCTCGTGGCCGGGCGACTCGGCCAGCTGGAGGGCCCGAGCCACAGTGGTGGCGACATCGACGTCGTCAGACACATTGGCGAGCGCCACGAACCACACCGCCCCCGCGCCTGAGGATGACGCTGCGACGAGCTCGACCGCGAGCCTAGTTTTGCCCACCCCACCAGGCCCGGACAGCGTCACGAGCCGCGCGGCTGCGAGCGCACGGCGCAACGTCGCAAGCTCGCGCTCGCGGCCGACCAGCGGAGTCACCGGCAGCGGCGGGGCTGCCGCGGGACGCGGAGGTGCAGGTACGAGCGTGGAGTCCTGCGCCAACACGGCGGCCTCGACCGCGCGCAGCTCGGCTCCAGGCTCCAGCCCGATCTCGTCGACGAGGTAGCGGCGAGCCTGTGCGTACGCCTCGAGTGCCTCCGCCTGCCGGCCTGCGGCATAGAGCGCCTTGATCAGCAGCACGCGCAATCGTTCACGGAACGGGTGTTCCTCGACGAGCGCGCCGATCTCACCGATCACCAGGGAGGCGAGGCCTGCGTCGATGTCCTGGGTTAGGCGGGACTCCAGTGCGGCGAGACGCTCCTCCTCCAACCGTGTCGCGATGGCTCGCGCCCAGGGCTGCTCGGCCCATTCGAGCAGGGCCGCCCCGCGCCATAGTGCCAGCGCTTCTCCGTATCGGCGTGCCTGAACCAGGTCCTCGAACCGGAACGCATCGACGGAGCCTCGCGGGACCTCGAGTCGGTAACCTCCAGCGACCGTAGAGATCCCCTGGATCGCAAGCCGGCGCCGCAGGTCGCGAACGTAGCCGTGGACCAAGTTGGGAGCCGACCGCGGTGGTTCGTCGCCCCACAGTGTGTCGGCGATCTTGTTGGCACTGACGGGTTGACCACGGTTCAACAGCAGTAAGGCAAGCAAGGTGCGCACCTTGGGCGCAGACAGTTGCACCTCGGCGCCGTTGTCGTCGAGCACTCGAAGCGGGCCGAGTAGCCCGAACTCCACATTCGCAGTTTACGGACACCCTGCGCTCCAGCCGGACTCCAGCGCCGCTCCAGCGTGGGTCACCAACCTGGTGGTAAGACCAACCGTGAGGAGGAACTATGGTCATCCACATCGTGCGGTTCCGGTCATCACTTGCTGATGAGCGGATCGCAGAGCTCTTCCAAGTACGCGCCTCCGAGTATCTCGCCGTCCCCGGTCTGCTGCAGAAGTACTACCTGCGTTTCCGAAGCGGCGAGCATGGTGGGGTGTACGTCTGGGACTCCACAGCTTCGATGGAGCAGTTCATGGCGAGCCGCCTAGCCCGGACGATCTGCGACGTCTATCGGGTAGACGAATCGGTGCGTGACGTCGCCGACGTCGTTTTCGCTTTGTATCCCCAGGCCGTACCCGCATGATCTCCGGCCGCCGTCAGCTCGGGGTGCGCAGCCCCTACCGGCCGAATGGCATGAGCAGCAGCGCCGCGACCAGCACCCCACTTCTGACGGCCGATGCCGCCGGGACACACACGGCCAGCCGGTCGACTGTCTCGGGACGGCGGATCGCATAGTCGAGGGCTAGCCACCCGCCGAGCGAGACGCCCACAATGGAGACCCGCGGGACGGCCAGCGCCCGGAGCACGTTGTCCAGGCGGAACGTATCACCTCCGAGGCCAGGGGTGAGCGGGACCGTGCGCTCAGGCGTATACCCGGAAGTTTCGCGCCCAGTCGGCGACATCGCCGATCCACATCGCACTGTTAGCTGCCGAACCGTGCAGGAGCAGCAGCGGGGGCGCGTCCAGGGGCCCGCGGGCCACCACGAATGTGTCGCCAACCCGGGTTGGGATGGACAGCCGTTCATTGGGGACCGGCCACAGCCGCAAGATGTCGCGGTACCGCTGCTCAACCGCGCGGCCACCAGCGGCGGTCCGATAGATAGCAGTCATTCCGGCACCTCCGCCAGCATGTCGATGAACTTGAAGACCTCCGCGACCGTGTCCAGGTCGGCCACCAGGATGATCTTGAGGCTGGCCCGCTCCTCGTCGTAGACGGTGTCGATTCGCAGTGGGCCATCCGCCGCCGATCGGCCGGCGACTGCGGCCATCACGGTTGTGGTCAGGCGGCTCATTGCTGCCGGGCTGATCGCGTCGATCTGAACGATGCTGGAGACCTCAACGTGGCGGCGGCGCCGGGCCGTCTCCCAGGCGGACGCCGGCACCGAGTGTCCGGTGAACTCCTCGAGGTCTGCGGCGGCGATCCGGTACTGCCTGCCGATGCGGACCGCCTTCAGCCGCCCGTCGCGAACGTAGGGTCAGCTGTTTCATTTGGCGTCGAGCCCGCAAATGGCAAGGCCGTCACATTCATCCCGTCCGTTACAGGCCAGCGGCCGTGAAGCAGCGCAGGGTTCACAGCTACAGATGGGGGTGGTGCCACTAAATGGGCTATGAAACTCTTGGTCGCCAGGATCGACGGCAACCGCAGCCTCGGAGGAGTCCAACCAACGGTGAGTCAGCGAATACCAAGTTTGTAGACCGACTCCTTTGGCGCTGAAATAAAGGCGAGACCAACTAGAGAGGCCCATCCCGCAGCAGCACTGGCTGAGGCCCTCAAAACTATGTGGGTATTGCGTCCCACCACGGGCGTGGCGACGGCGGTGGCCGACTCGAACCCGATGGCGTTGGATTGAATGGTGCCCAGACCGCTGCCCTGGTGTGTTTCCCGATGGTGATCGGGCCGTGGCGGCACGTCATTGTCGGCTGTGCCTGTTCTTGGCGGCGAGGCGGCGGCGCAGCCCGTCGGCTTCGTCATTGTGATGACCGTTCCGCGCTTGCTCAACCTGGCCGCCGCCAGCCGCTGTTCGGTCGGCGTAGTCGGGGCGTCGTAGCGTCCTCGACCGCGCTATCGTCTACTACCTGCGCAGCATCGGGTACGACCTTGGAGAACTCTGCGTTCATCATCGACAGCGCGTCGGCGACCATGGTTCCAGTTCCGATAAGTGCCACCCGGACGGCGGCGTCGGCGGCGCTGGCGGCCGACTGGCTGAGCCGCGACCGACAACGCCCGACCCGTGTCGGGTTTGTGGGGGCGGGCCTGATCGCCCGCTATATCCACAGCTTCCTGGCCGGAACTGGTTGGTTGTTCGATGAGATCGGGGTGCATGATCTGTCCGGCGACAGCGCGGCGGGGTTCCGCGGGTATCTGGAACAGTCCGGCACCGCCGGCCAGATCAGGGTGCACGAGAGTGCCGAGGGGTTGGTCCGGTCCAGCGACCTGGTGGTGTTCGCCACCGTCGCCGCGCAACCGCATATTCGGGAGGTGTCA
>JBKPTR010000142.1:0-10416 GCA_046735615.1 Actinomycetota bacterium | reverse complement strand
GGCCACAGTCTCGCCCTCCTCCAGCGCCACCTGCGCCAGCGGGGGCAGCACGTGCCCGCTCCGCGGATCCACCACCGAGGCAAGGTCGCCGGCGACGTAGATGTCCGGGTGGTCCAGCACGCGGAGGTACCGGTCGACCTTCACGCAACCATTGTGGCCGGTCGGCAACCCCGAATCGGCTACAAGCTCGGGTGCTTTCACCCCACCGGGCCCAGACGAACACCCCGCCCTCCACCAGCTGGCCGTCCTTGAGCCGGAAGCCTTCCTCGGTCGCAGCGGCGATGGCCGCGTTGGTGCGAACCTGCACCCCAAGGTCAGACAGGATTCTGCTGGCCTTGTTGATCAGCTGGGGGGAGGAGCCGGCCAGGATGGTGGGGCTCGCCTCGACGAGCCACACGGTGGGCCGGTCAGGCGCCAGACCGTGCCGGCTGGCTTCTTCGGGCAGCATCTCGGCCAGCTCGCCGGCCAGTTCGACCCCGGTGGCGCCGCCGCCGCCGACCACCACGGTCGCCAGACGGTGCTGCCGCTCGGGGTCGGTGGCAGCCGCGGCGGCCGTGAGCGCTGTCATGACCGCTGCCCACACCCGCTCGGCGTCGCTCGCCGAGTACAGCGACAGCGCGCGCTGGGCCAGGCCGGGGATGGCGAAGTCGTTGGGCCGGCTGCCGAGCGCCAGCACCAGCCGCCACCAGCTGATCGGCCCAACCTCGGTGAGCAGCTGTCGGTCAGCCAGGTCGAAACCACTGATCTCGGTCCGGATGAAACAGACTCGCTTAGCTAAGCTAGCAAATCCTGAAGGGGTATGCGCACCGCATCGGCGGCGCGGGTGCCGCCCGCGACCCGGGGCAGCTCAGTGAGCACTTGGTGGTAGTCATGCCGGTCGACCAGGACGGGCGATGCCGTCCACACGATCACGATCGCATACAGCACCAGCGCGAGACCTAGCATGAGGTCCTGGTAGCTTCTAACCCCCCACTCCAACCACCTGATGGCTTCCGCATTAGCGAAGCGTGTCGCCTTCTCCGCCGCTGGCGCGCTTGCCCATGCATCAACGGCCTGTTTGAGCGCGACCCCGTCGACGGCATACACCACACCCGTAAGTGCCAGCGCCAACTTACGCGCTATGTGGACTTCCTCAACCGCGACCCGTTGCTGGCTCCGGTCGGCGGCATCCTAGCGGCGCAGATCATCAAACCGCAGGCCCGGACGCTGGCGGAGGATCGGGGTCTGTACTGCGCGGTCGTGGACTACGACGCCCGACGCGGCATAGAGCCGGTGCATCCGCCGCTGTTCTAGCCGCTATCCCTGAGTCCATCGGTGGATTCCATCCACGCTCTCAATCCGCAAGTTGATTTGAATCAACTACTTGCGAATGACGAATATCGTTGGACAGCAATCTGGTCTGTCGATGTCTGATGTGGTGGAGAACCAAAAATACTATTAGTTCCTTTGCCCTCGGCTTTGATCGGCCAAACAAATACTTCAGCCCTAGGATCGCCGGTGCGAGAGCTGCTGTGGGACGAGATACGACGTAGACCTCCGGATCGTCGAACTCCAATTATCCTAATGATGGATGAGTTTCAGAACTGCGTAGACCTAAACACCACTCGGTTAGACCCGTTTGCGGAGGCACGTTCTTACGGGCTAGGACTCGTGGTAGCCAATCAACACACCGGACAATTACCAAATGCAGTGCTTTCATCTGTCTCCAATAATACGGCATCCAAAATCGTATTCGGACTGGAGCCGGAGGACGCCCGCAAACTCAAAGATTCATTCCTTCCCCCGACGCCGGAGGAGCTGGGAGTTATCCCCAGGTTTGGCGTGGCGGTACGGCTCATGACATCCACGGGCAAGGCACCTGTTTCAACTGCAACCACCGCTCCGCCGCCAAGTCCAACCGGAGCAGGTAGGGCTGCCCTGGAAGCCTCCAGATGCTTGTACGGGCGTCCGGTGGCGGAAGTAGAGGCCGAGTTTATAGAGCGTCACGAGTCCTCTCAGGAGGACCGCAGACGGCCAAAGATCGGAGGCCGAAGTGACGACTGAACCGATGCAGCAGGGCATTTCATACCCTGTTTCGCGCACTATTTCGCCAGGCGAACAGACACCGGTGGTATCTCCCCTAGCCAAACGCAGTAGGCACGGGGCGACTGGTTCACCCCGCTACACCTCCTTATCACCTGCTCAGCAGCCCGTCCGTGCTGCTATCACCAAGCACGGCCAGCTCACCGTTTCGCAGGTGCGCCGGCTGCTGTACGAGGGCACCGAAGAAGGCACAAGAGTCAGAGCGCAGAGGCACTTGAAGCGCCTGACAGACCTTGGCCTGGTGCGGCGGTTCTGGGGCGTGTATGACGGTCCAGCGGAGTACATCTATTCCGCCGGCAGCACCACAGTAGGCCGGTTTTCCACACTCTCGACGTCTCCGAGCTGTATGTCAGGTTGGCTGAGGCCATCAACGGCAGAATGTATACACAAAATTCTGGAAGTAGAACCCGATATACACAAAAATGCCCAAGATTTTGTGTTCGACCCCGAGCCCTGGTGTAGATAAAAATCGGCCACATCGAAGTCAAGCCCGACGCCTTCTTGAAGTTCAACGAGCAAGAGCAATATTTCATCGAAGTGGACTGAGCGAGTGCTGACAGAACCAAACTCGCTAAGAAGCTCAGGCACTACGTGAACCTATATGAAGCCTGGGATGTGAACGTAGGCGGAAGACGTTTCCTCAGGTCTACTACTCAGTACCTGACAGGCGTAGAGTTATCCACAGCGTCATCAAGACCCAGCGCTACCCGCGCCTTTTCAAAGTAGCGTTATTCGACGAGATTGTAGAAAGGCTAAGGTAATGGAAGAGTTATTAGCCCAGCTCAAAGGGGCAATTGACGACATTGCAAGCTGCTTGGACGATCCGGTCCATGATGAGTGGCTCGAGTCCAGCAAGGCTATTCAGACACTCAAGGAGGCTGCCACGCGGCTCAATGGTATTGCCCACGGCATACAGCTAGAGCGCGACTTGGAGATCATTGAATAAAACACCCGCGACCGCTCCGTCCCGGGGTGTGGCGTGTTGTGCGCCTGACGGTGCTTGAATCGGCGAGCGAGACGATCCGCAGACTCCGACGTAGCGTGGCGACAACATCACCAGCATCACCAATCGTCGCGGTGGCAGCTAGGCACGGGCAGCAGGAGTCTGGACGAGGCGGTTGGCGGCCTCATGCATCTTGAGCCACTTCTCGCACGCTTACGATCGTCGCGGCCGCGAGGACAATCGTCGCGATTACGAGAATCCCGGTCAGGATGACGAGCGCAACGATCCACACGCGGGCACGCCGTGCAGCAGGTGTGTCGGACATCGGATCGGTAAGGCTGGTAGGGGGTACGTGAAGCAGGTCGACATCGTCGGTGATGACCGCTCGAGTCGTCGGCAGCTGCTTACGGCTGAGTGAAAGGCCGGTGTCGATAAGGGAGATGCGATGAGTCAGCAGTCGGTGAGGCAAGCGGTGCGGCGCTCAGCGTTAGATGCCCAGGCGGCACTGCGCACAGACCATGCCGACCAAGAACGACAACTCGGAGGTCTGGCGGTCGCCGTGCTGATCGCGTTTGGTGAAGTTGATGCTACGGTCCGGGAGCTGCATCACCCTCTGATGCGCGGCCTTGCAGGCTAGTTCACAGGGTTTGGACGAGGCCGCCATCGATGGAGAAGTCAGCGCCGGTGACGTTGCCAGCCCTGTCGCTAGCGAGCAGGAGTGCGAGGTCGGCGACTTCTTCGGGCCGGGTGAAGCGTCCGGTGACCGCGTCTGCCGCCGCGTGTGCCGCGACGTCGCCTGGTTTGACTCCGGCCGCTTGGGCGACCGTTTGAGCCACACCGTGGTCCCCGAGCCAAAGCGCGGTCTCAACCGGTCCGGGACTGATGGTGTTGACTCGGATCCCGGAGGGTCCAAGCTCTTTCGATAAAGACTTGCAGAAATTGGTCAGGGCGGCTTTGGCCGCAGAGTAGTCGATGACCAGTGGGTCGGGAAGATAGGCGTTGACCGAGCTAATGGTGACTATGCTGCCGCCGCCTCGTCGTGTCATCTGGGGTAGGGCGGCACGCGTTGTCCGTACGGCAGCCATCAGGGTGAGGGCGATGGAGTGTTCCCAGTCCTCATCGGTGACACTGGTGACCCCTCCCGGTCGAGGGGTAACCGCGCCAGCATTATTGACCAAAATGTCGACCCCACCGAGGTCGGCGGACCGAGCGATCAACTCGATCGGTCCTGCCGTCGTCGTGAGGTCGACGGGCACGAAGACAACGCGGCCGTCGGCCTCAAGGGCGGAAAGGTCGGGGCCGGACGAGCGGGCTCCGGCGACCACCGTGGCGCCTTCGTCGACCAACGCCCGGGTGATCGCCCAGCCGATCCCTTTACTGGCGCCGGTGACGACGGCGATCTTGCCACCCAGATGCAGGTCCATCCGCTTCTCCTGACTTTCGCCGTGCAGTCGGAGAGTCGATGTGCCCTCGACTTGCAGCCCGAGCATGGTCTCGGCACCTACCATAAGGTTCGAGTAGAGACGCACCAGCTCAACTGGGCCGATACCTTGATCCGCGTACGCGAATCGCCTCCGGGCTGGTGCATGCCGGCCGGAGAGCGGGCAGCTGCAGTGGCCCAACAATTCTTCACAGATCTGGCCCACCCGCAGCAAGTCGCGCCCGGGCGATACGGTGAGTCGAGAGCTCGCCGGCGGGCTGAGCCGTTCGCTTATTCGGGAGAGTCATGACCAGCGAAGAATCGAGTGGGCCGTCCAGTGACCAAACGATCACCGAGCACGAGCTGGAGGAGTGCAAGCGGGCGAATGCAACCGGCCGGCCGCCGGTGGTGTTTGTTCATGGTCTGTGGTTGTTGCCGAGCAGTTGGGACCGGTGGGCGAAGCTGTTCGAGGAGAACGGCTATGCGGCGTTGACGCCAGGATGGCCGGATGACCCGGAGACAGTTGAGGAGGCGAAGGCTCATCCGGAGGTGTTTGCTGGCAAGTCGATCGGGCAGGTGGCTGATCATTTCGAGACCATCATCCGTGGCTTGGAGCGGAAGCCGGCCGTGATCGGTCATTCCTTCGGTGGGTTGCTCACCCAGATCCTGGCCGGACGTGGCCTGGCCGCTGTGTCGGTCGCGATCGACCCGGCACCGTTTCGGGGGGTACTGCCGCTGCCGATCTCGTCCTTGAAGTCGGGGTTTCCGGTGCTAGGCAACCCGGCGAACCGCAACCGGGCAGTTCCGCTGACCTACGACCAGTTCCGCTACGCATTCGCCAACGCCGTCAGCGAGGACGAGGCGAAGCAGCTGTACGAAACCTACGCAGTACCGACGCCTGGCAAACCACTGTTCCAAGCAGCCACGGCGAACCTCAACCCGTGGACCGAGGCGAAGGTCGACACCGATAACCCGGAGCGGGGGCCGCTGCTGATCATCTCGGGAGAGAAAGACCATACCGTGCCACCGGCGGTCGCCAACGCCTCCTACAAGCAACAGCAAGACAACCCAGGCCCCACCGAGATCATCGAAATCAAGAACCGTGGACATGCCCTCACCATTGACAGCGGCTGGCGCGAAGTCGCCGACACCGCCCTTGCCTTCGTCAAACGATTCACATAACCGGCCAGGACTTCGGATTGCATCCGCAGCAGCCTGGCAGTGACGGGGTTGACAGGCCGGCGTAGGTCTGCCGCGCGCCCGCCCGCAGAGCGGGCATAAATGGAGCCGGTCGAAGAGGACAGCTGGGACGTTGGGAGCATTGATGTGATGCGCCCATTATTGGCGACGGCTTTCTGGTCATTTCCTCACTTTTTTTCGAGGAATGTGAAGCCATGTGTAGTGCCTGCCGCGAGACGCGGTGGCCGCGTGATCTCCCGCGTTTGGCGTGCTGGGCATCATGCGGGCAGTGGAGGTTCGGTCTGATCGGTGGCGTCTTGGGCATTGCGCCACGTGCCTCGTCGACCTTGGCTGAGTTCGGTTCGCCGACCATGACCTCAGCGACCACGCGCTTCACCTGTTGGGTTCATACCGTAGCGGTGTAGCTGTGTCAGCTTGTCTTCGGCGCCGGCGAGGGTTGATCTGCAGTCCTTCGACTTCGCCCAGCCAGCCTTCTGGTTGGGCTTCGGCGATCCTGGCGCAGGTTGTCGCGGATCTCTTCGGACGGTGCCGATGGTTGGGATCGGGCGAGAGCCCGGGCAACGGATTCAGGCGGGTTCTGGATGGACCTGAGCGAGCGTCTTTGCTTAGCTTGGCTATGGGTCTGACCACCATCTTGACCACCATTTGACTTTGTCCACCGAAATACACCCACGTGCAAAATCCTTATTTTTAAGGAACATTGGACGTCTGGGGACGTCCTGGGACACGCTGCCGATGTCTGGGGGTCATAGGGCTCGCGGGTTCAAGCCGGTGAGGCATGGGATTCCCTGAGCCTTGTGGAAGTACGCCATGCAAGCTGCATCTCAGGGGATGACCGCTCGGTCAGCCGGAAAAGCCGTAGGGAATGCGAGTCTCTGTCGGTGAGGAAAGCAGGTATGGGCAAGCAGAGATTGAGGCGGGCAGCGAGGCTGGCAGCATCCGAGGTGTGTGCGAAGCGTCGTCGTGAACCGGCTCAGCGTGACCGGCGCCTGGAGAAGCTGGCCATCGAGGTGTTGACTGCGCTTGGAGAACGAGATGCCACCACCATCGCCGCCACGGAGCAACGCGCGGGCGCCGCGTTGCAGGCGATGATCACCGATGAATCCCTGACGGTGTCGGAGGCGGTGCAACGGTGCGCCGGAGCAGTCGGCCACCGCGAAGCTGCCCGGCTTCGCCAGCTAGCCGCGCAGGCTCACAACAACGACTAGCCCGAGAATGACAGCACGATGGCCGCCGAGATTCGATGATGGGCTCACAAATACTGCAGGCGCACGTGGAGTTTTGGGCAGTTGCCTCCACAAGACGCTTATGCGAGAACGCCAGGCAGAGTCAGGCGGCTAGCTGGAGGGCGGCGTCGAGCTTCCCGCTTGTCAACTACCTACCGGTAACTCCGATGCACGAGCCTGAGTGCCAACTCGTCAATCATGTTGCGCTCATACAGCTCGATTGTGGGAGACGGAGGTATCGCATCATCGGCGAGGAGATCGAGCCAGCCGAGGCCGAGGCGATCAAGGAGGCCGCTAGCCGAGTGCTGCGCGGCGAGAGCATCTGCAGCATCGCCTTCGACTTCAACGATCGCGGCGTCAAGCCGGTCGGGGTCTGAATGATCGAGCGATCCGGCGGTCGAGTAAGTCGGCGTAGGGTCATGCGTCCGAGAGCGGCACGGCTCAAGCTGCCAATACACGGCCTCAGGTCCGAACGGGTGCTCGTACCCCTTGATCATTAGGACAGCACGATGATGGTCATTTGGCGTCGTTCGGACCGCCACCATGGCCGGGCTGGGCGTCACGCGGAGCTGCTGGCCTCGCCACCGGGAGTGCGCCCGTTTGCCATGCTGATTCGCTGGGCCCGGCGGCGTAGGACATTGGAGTGCATTGTGCTGCGCTGGCTTCTACTTCAACTTGGCGTTGCTGTCGATGTGACGGCGCTTAGGCCCGGCGCGGTTCACCGGCGTCATCTGGTGAAGCCGGCGCTCCGATGGCGCTTAACGGAGTGTCCTGTGGCTGACCGCCGCTACCTGCTGAGTTGTTCGACAGCCAGTCTTGGATTACCCGATACATCGAGCTAGCGACGAGAAGGGCCGTTGCGGTCTCGAGCACGCCGGTGATCTCGAAGAACAGATTGTCGGGCGGGTAGTGCTCGGACGGGTTCAGCGGGTGGTACAGCCTTGACGGGCCGTTCAGCAGAAAGAGAACGTCCTTGTATGCGTGGGCGTAGCCGCCATGCAGGAGTCCGGATAAGACCACCCAGGCAAGGCTGCCCACCGTCGCGGCGGTGATGAGTGCGGCCCGACTGCCGGTTCGGCGGTACCGGTAGAGTGCCCCGACAGTGATCGCCGATGGGATGGCCATAATGATCGGAACGCGCAACCGGTTCGGGGCTGAATCAACTAGTCCGCCGTAGATGTGGTGAACCGTGGTCAGGGCGTAGGCCAGTCCGATAGCCAGTGCCGCCCTTTCGACTAATTTTGTGGTGGTGGTGGTGATTGTCGGCCTGCGGCTTGTCATTTGGTAGTCCTTCGGATCGATATCGTGTTCTTGTCCGGCGACCTTCACGGCTCTTTAGCGATGGCACGCGCTGCGGCCGTGAGGTAGCGCGCTAGTTGGCGTTGGTCGGGGCGAGGCCAAGTCGGGCCGGCGATGAGGAGGTTGTGCAGGGCCCCGGCGATCAGGAAACCGAACGCCTCACAGTCGATGTCGTCTCTGACGCGTCCAGCACGCTGCTCGACGGTGAGGAATTTCGCAAAAACGGCAGGAAATGACGTTGGGCTTAGCCCGGTTCGCTCTGCCACCCTGGTAGCCGATTCCAGGCGCTGATCATCTGCATGGAGCTCGTGGGCGAGCGGTGCTGCCGGAGAACTCAGCACGACTGATGCGAACCAGATGAGGTTGTCACCAACGGTGGACGTGCCAGCCCGACTAATGAGGCTTTCAGCGGCTGCTCCGAAACGGCGCAGTTCGGCGGAGACGATCTCGTCCACGATCTCGCGCCGATCGGCGAAGATCTTGTATGGCAAGCCCAGCGAGACTCCGGCCTCAGCAGCTAACGCACGCATGGTGAGCCCAGAGGCTCCATTCCGGCTGACGAGCCGTTGCGCGTGTTCTAGGAGAGCGGCGCGCAACTCTTGGGTGGTCTCGGCAGTTCGCTTAGCCGCTGACAAGGCGATTCCTAAGCTCAGGTCGCGAATACCGTGAACGCATGTTCACAATACTACCGTGAACATGCGTTCATGGAAATGGTATGGCGTCCCTGATGCTGAGATCGCGCGTCAAATAGATTTGCGGGGACTGGACCTGAGGGTCGGCTGTTCGTTGGTCCGTACGGAGTGACGCCGACCCGGCGGAGCTTTGCGAGGATCCACGGCCACCCGGTCGAGGAGCACTCGCAGCGACGCTAGGCTGCTCCGATTCTCAGGGTCTACAGACTTCTCTCCGTCCGAGACGCACCGAATCAGACAGGGATCACTTCGAGGATCTGCACGTCCGAACGGCCAGACTCATCGAGCGGATCTCGGCTTGATCCGGGCAAGCACAGTTCCCTCACGGACCCACTGGCCTTCGCCGGTTGCGACGCGGACCGCGTGCCCAGAATTTTGTCAACGGCAACCGAAAACTGATCAGTTGTCGGCAAGTGAAATTTGACCAGTTCCGGGTTCATTCGGGGTCGGCGGTGTCGGCTGGGACCCGGCCGAGGTCTCGGTTTTTGAGTCGGTAGGAGTCGCCTCGGAGGGAGACGACTTCGGCGTGGTGGACGAGCCGGTCGATCATGGCAGCGGCGACGACTTCGTCGCCGAAGACTTCGCCCCAGCGGCCGAACGGCTTGTTGGAGGTGACGATCAAGCTGGCGCGTTCATAGCGGCTGGAGACCAGTTGGAAGAACAGGTTGGCTGCTTCGGGTTCGAAGGGGATGTAGCCGACTTCGTCGACTACGACCAGCGGGTAGCGGCTGAGCCGGGCCAGTTCGGTTTCCAAACGTCCGCTGCTGTGGGCGTCGGCGAGTTTGTCGACCCATTGGCTGGCGGTGGCGAACAGCACCCGATGCCCGGCTTGGCAGCCGCGGATCGCGAGTCCGATTGCCAGGTGGGTTTTGCCGGTGCCGGGTGGGCCCAGGAAGATCACATTCTCCTTGCCGGCGATGAAGTCCAGTGTGGCGAGGTGGGCGATCAGGTCGCGTTTCAGGCCACGAGCATGATCAAAGTCGAACTCTTCGATGCTTTGCGGGCGGGGAACCGGGCGGCCCGGATGCGGTCTTCGCCGCCGTGGGCGTCGCGGGCGGCGACCTCGCGTTGCAGACAGGCAGCCAGGTATTCCTCATGGGACCAGGATTCGCTTCTGGCCCGTTCGGCGAGCCGGCCCGCGGATTCGCGCAGGGTGGGCGCCTTCAACGCCCGCGTCAGATAGACAATCTCGGCGGACACATCGCGAGCGGTTTTGGTGCCGGTCACCATGTCATTCCTCCTTCGAATCCGGCAACCTTGAGTGCGCTGTCGTAGTCGGCGAGGCGGCGCTGTTCCACCTCGGTTTCGGTGATCGGCGGAACGAGGGTGAGAGTCCCTGTGAGTGGTGGATTTTCGATAGTCGGTGAGCCTCCTGACTGGTGGGGCCATCGGCGGGATTCTCGGTGTGTACCGCCAAGTACTCACCAGGAGGTTCCCACCGATGGCGTTATCCCAGTCTGTCGTATCTGAGCTGCTCGAGGCCTTCCGTGCCGGGGAGGGCGTGGATCTGATCCGCGAGTCCGTCCGGCTGGTCATGCAGGAATTGATCGAGAC
>JBKPTR010000141.1:0-12260 GCA_046735615.1 Actinomycetota bacterium | reverse complement strand
GGTGACCTCGTCGTACGGAATCGACATCGCTTCCGCACAGGCGGCCCACTCCTCGATCTCCTCGTCGGCAAGCTCGAGCCGCTCCACTACGCGCCGGTACGCGCGCGGCAGTTCTCGTTCCAGCTGGCGGAGCAGCTCCGCTGCCTTGGCTAGGTTGAACCGGGCCATGACATTGGTGAAAAGGTTGTCGTTGACCACCGTGGTGTATTCGTCGGGCCCCGTCACTCCGTGGATGTGGAAGCTGCGATGGCCAGAACCGTTCTCCCGCCAGAAGCCGAGGTCAGCCCACAACCTGGCGGTCTCGACCAGAAGGTCCACGCCTTCGCGATTCATGAAGTCTTGATCACCGCTGGCGGCGACGTACTTGCAGAGGGCATAGGCGATGTCTGCGTCGATGTGATACTGCGCTGTGCCGGCAGCGTAATAGGCCGATGCCTCCTCGCCGTTGACCGTACGCCAGGGGAAGAGCGCTCCATTTTGGGCAAGCTCTTCCGCGCGGCGGCGAGCTGCACCGAGCATGTTGTAACGGAAGCGCAGTTCGCTGCGCGCCATATGCGGTGACGTGTAGGTGAGGAACGGAACCACGAAGATCTCGGTATCCCAGAAGTAGTGCCCGCTGTAGCCCGTGCCGGTCACACCCTTGGCGGGCACGCCGGACTGCTCAGCGCGCGCTGTAGCTTGGGCGAGCTGGAATAGATTCCAGCGAATCGCCTGTTGCAACGCCGGCTGGCCGTGCACCACGACATCGGCCCGCTCCCAAAACTTGTCCAGCCACTCCCGCTGGGCGGCGAATTCCGGTTCGACGCCGTGCTCACGTACGCGATCAAGGGTTCGGCGGCAGCGATCGACAAGCTCGCGAGATGGCACTCCACGTGAGGTGTGGTAGGAAACGACCTTGGTGACCTTGATCGGCTGGCCCTGCTTGGCCTGCACCCGATAGACCATCTTGCCGGTGTCCTCATCGGCGCTGGTGAAGATGCGATAGTCATTGTCGGTAGTGATGTCATGATCAACGCCAACGGCGAGCGTCATCTTGGAGTTGGCGCAGCGGTAGCCCAGGATGATCCGATGATCTTGCCACCAATGGCTCTGCGGTTCGAGCACCCGAGCCTCGAAAGCGACACCCTTACGCGGATCGAACCCCGTGCCCATCGCGTCGGATCGTACGTGGTATTCGTCGCGGCCGTCTTGGCGGTTCAAGGTTTGCGAGGAGATCACCACCGGAGCCTCGGCATCCAGCACTGTGACTTCCATGGTCATGATCGCCAGGTGACGCTGGGTGAACGACACCATGCGAGTCGAGGACACCCTGACTCGCTTGCCGCCGGGTGTTCGCCAGATGATGTTGCGACGCAGCACACCGTCACGGAAATCCAGCGAACGCTCATACGCTTCAAGATCGGCAACCGACAGCAGCATCGGCTCATCGTCGACATACAGCTTGATCGTTTTGTTGTCCGGCACATTCACCATGGTTTGGCCCACGCGGGCGAAGCCAAAAGCTTCCTCGGCATGCCGGATCGGCCACGTTTCGTGGAACCCATTGATGAAGGTGCCGTGGAAGTAGGTCTCCCGGCCCTCTTCGACATTGCCCCGCATGCCCAGATATCCATTGCCGACCGCAAACAGCGACTCTGTGGCACCAAGATCGTCCGTGCTGTACTCGGCCTCGGTGAACTTCCATTCGTCAATCGGGAAACGATTCCGGTTGAGCGGATCGGCGGCACTGATCGGATCGTCAGGGCTGCGACGGGTCATGATGTCACCAGCTCAGCAAGATCAGCAACAACCATGTCGGCGCCGGAGGCGGTCAGCCGCTGCGCGCCGACGCCACGGTCGACCCCGACGACCAGGCCGAAGCCGCCGGCATGGCCTGCCTGGACTCCGGAGAGGGCATCTTCGAAGACGGCGGCACGCTCGACTGGTACGCCGAGCTGGTCAGCGGCAGCGACGAAAGTGTCAGGGGCTGGCTTACCCTTTAGACCCTTCTCGGCGGCGACATTGCCATCGACTATGACGTCGAATCGTGGCCGCAGGTCGGCAGCTTCCAGCACGGCAGACGCATTGCGCGACGACGTCACGACCGCGACCTTGGTTCCGTACTCCGCGAGATGATCAAGGAGCTGTACCGACCCGGCGTAGGGTCGGACGCCCTCTTCCCGCAACAGTCCGATGAAGAATTCGTTCTTGCGATTGGCGAGTCCGCAGACGGTCTCAACTTGGGGACCGTCGCTGGGATCGCCCTCCGGCAGCTGAACGCCACGCGATGCGAGGAATGCACGGATGCCGTCGTAGCGCGGCTTGCCGTCGATATAGCTGAAGTAGTCGCTTGCGACGTAGGGCTGGTCGATGCCCCGCTTGATGAGGAAGTCGACAAAGAGCTGCTGCCACGCCCGCATATGCACCTCGGCGGTCGGGGTCAGCACACCGTCCAGATCGAACAGGGCGGCGTCGTACTCATGCCAGTTCACACCATGAAGATTAGAACGTGGCGAGCCTCGTTGCGGAATAACGGGGAAGTGCGTTCGCCCACCGCAGAACGAAGGCCCTCTGTGGGTGATCAAAGCGTAGGGTCAGGTCGTGGGCAGCCCTTTCGAGTCGGATCCGGTACTGGTGGAGGTCGTCCGCAACGGCTTCGTCGAAAGCGTCCATCGGGGACGGGTCGCCATCACGAATCCCGACGGAAGTCTGGCCTCCTCCGTCGGTGCCGATTTCGCTCCCATGTATCCGCGCAGCGCCAACAAACCGCTTCAGGCGGTGGGCATGTTGCGGGCCGGTCTTGATCTTGATGCCGAACTGCTCGCGCTGGTCTGTGCATCGCATTCAGGCGAGTCATTTCACCTCGACGGCGTCCAGCGCATCCTTGCTATGTCGGGACTCGACGAGTCGGCGTTGCAGATGCCGGTTGAATGGCCGCTCGACCAGCAGGCCAGGGAGGACGCCATTCGCAACGGTGTGGCGAAGTCGTCGCTTGCAATGAACTGCTCGGGAAAGCACGCCGGGATGATCAGAACCACTGTTCTGAACGGTGGAGACGTCGCGACCTATCGCGATCCTGATCATCCGACGCAGTTGGCGATTGTGCAAGCGATCGATGATCTTGCTCATGAGCAAGCTACCAATCTCGCGATTGACGGCTGCGGCGCGCCGCTGTATGCGATCTCCCTCTATGCCCTCGCCCGGGCATTTGGGCGCATCGCCAGCGCAACTGAGGGCCCCGAGCATCGCGTCGCGACAGCGATACGGAGTTATCCAGAGTATGTGTCAGGTACCCAACGCGACGAGCTCGAGCTCCATCGCGCGATTCCCGGTCTGATGGCCAAGGCGGGCGCTGAGTCGGTGTACGCGATCGGCCTCGCCGACGGCCGCAGCGTGGCGATCAAGATCAGTGACGGCAATCCACGGGCCCGTCCCGTCGCTATGGCGGGGGTGCTCAAGCGCCTCGGCTTTGATCATGAAACTCTGGACACCCACGCCAGCGGTCCGGTGCTGGGTGCCGGGGAACGAGTGGGCGAGATCCGCCCCTGCAAGGAGACCCTCGCCGAACTCGGCGCCTGAGACGCCCACCTGCTCCCAATCCCTTGTTCCAAGCTACGCAGTTACAAGGCGGGGCGTACGTGGAGGCCGATGTCGGGGTCCACCAAGGGCTCCTGTGCTGCTGCGATGCCATCGACGGTCAGCGGAGCCTCGACAGGCGTGCCGCGCTTGATCAGGCCCAACGCTATGGGGCCGAGTTCGAAGTGGCGTGCCGAGCCGCCTACGAAACCCACTGCGCGCCCATCGAGCAACAGCTCACTCCCAGGAACCGGCAGCGCATCGACGCTGCCGTCCAAGTGCAGCTGTATCAGTCGCCGCGGCGGCCTTCCGAGGTTGTGGACTCGCGCAACCGTCTCCTGGCCTCGGTAGCAGCCTTTGTCCAGGTCGACGGCGACGCCGAGGAGCCCGATCTCATTCGGGATAGTGCGGTGATCGGTGTCGAGGCCGATCCGGGGTACGCCGGCAGCGATCCGGCGAGCCTCGAGTGCCCAGGTGCCAGTTCGCGGACGACGGCTCATCACGTCCTCAAGCCGATCACGTGCCACGAACAGCTCGCGGCCGCCAAGCGAGTCCGGGCCTACCCGGACAAGGTGGTCGCCGGCGACCTGTCCAGCGGACCACACGACCGCGTATTCATCGCTCCTGTCGGCTACCTCAACTCGCATCAGGAAACGCATGCTGTCGAGCCAGATCACCAATGCTGGCGCTGAGCCTGGTTCGGTGTGCGCCCAGAAGGTCTCGCCGTCGTCCACGCCGTACAACACGTGCTCGATGTGGCCGTGCGGGGACAGCACAAGCGCTGTTACGCCGCGGCCGGGCTCCAGTCCTTCGAGGTGTTGCGTTGTCAGCGAGTGCAGCCACGTCAGCCGGTCCGGACCGGTCACCGTGATCACACCACGGTGGGACAGGTCAACCACACCTTCGCCACCGGTCAGTAAGCGCTGCTCGCGCATCGGGTCGCCGTAATGCCAGGGCACACCCATATCCGGCCCGGTTTCGACCCCTACAGCGGTCATGTCGCTTCAGCACTCCCGTTCATGCTTTTCTTCCCATACATCATTCTCGGCTTCCGGTACGCCGCCGCACCCGCTGATTCCAACAGCCAGCGTCAGCGGCAGGCGGCTGAGTTCGCCCGGCGCACCCTGTTGCCGTCGACTCGGAAGGCGACCGAGGTCGCATTGTCGGTCTCGTCAGTCTCTACCAGCCGACGCAATGGGTCAGCCTCGAGGTCAAGGCAGAGCACCTCGGAGCCCACGTTGGCCGGCAGTCGCAACCACTGTCCGGACAGATCCGCCTTGTAAAGATCCACCCAACCCGGTGAGATTCCCTGCTGGCTGGTTCGCGAACACCTCCGGAAGTGCCGCCGGGGAACCACCACGCGCTGCCGAGGCACCTTGAGGTTGTCTCGTAGGCAGAAGCTGACCTTGTCGCGGGCAACCAGTACACGCGAGGAGCCCGCGCGCCTGAGTGAATAGGCCGCCATCGCGTCGAAGTGCCAGTGTTTGTGGCCAGAATGTCGGAGCATGCACCCGGTCACTCGCCGGTACAGTTGCCGGTCGCGGGGGCGCTGAAACTTCCCATCCCGATTGACATCGCGATGCACCAGCTGGATTGCCTCATGCTGTCCTGACGGGCATTCGCCTCGGCCCCGGGGCAGCAGGAATAGCGGCCCAGGTCCGACGTTGGCGAGCGAGGCGGCGAACCGTAGTCGTCGAGTATTCCCGACACCCTCGATTTGTAGATCACTCGCGCTCAGACTCCTCATGTTCGGGAGCAGCAGTGGCGCCGGTTGAGGCACCCTCGGAGTCGGTTTTGGCGTGGCTTGCGATTGCGCGACGTTCGGCGTAGGACTGCTGGGGGAAGGGATCGTGACGTTGGAGGCGGCCCGCCGACGGTCGTCGACCGCGAGCACAACTCCCACCACCCCGACAACCAGTGCCGTCGCAGTCGCAGTCGCCGCTACCGCCACTCGGGTCGTCCCCACCTCTGTCACGGTACCGACGCCACCCAATGGAATTCGAGCGTCAGACGGCTAACAACTTGATCACTCCAGCTGATCAGTGGGTGGAGAAGATCAGACTCGACGCAGTCGGCCCCACATGTGAGCCTGCAAACTGTGGCCCTGCGCTGCCTTGTCGAAGGTCCATAACAGGTCTCCCGCAACATTGCCGTAGAGGCGCTGACCCGCTGCATACTCCTCCGCAGAAGCGGTACGCACCACGGCATCCGTCACCAACTCGATCTTGGGTCCGACGATCGATCCGTACCACACCTCGGCGTAGCCGGCCGGATGACACATGACAACCTCCAGTTCGCCATCGCTTTGCGGCCGCCAAAAGCCGGTCTCCATGCCGAGCGGCCGAATCGCCAACCCTTGATCATCGACTTCGAACATCTGTGACAGGTAGTGCAGGTAGTTCCCGCCATTGTGCGCAAAGTCGATCTGTTGTCCGAAATCGAAGTCCTCGGTGCCCGGATATGTTGCCTTACCACTGCCCTCCCAGTGACCGATCATCCAGGCAATGGGTGTCAGATCCGGATGCAGGTCTGCCGAGAGCATCTGCTCAACCGCCAGAACGTGTGGCTGCTGAGTGGAAAACAAGGCGGACGAGCATGATCAGCAGCACTAGGCCGAGGGCGGCGACACCGCAGATCAGCAGCACCGCGAAAGTGAAGGACAGCGACATGGCTCGGAGTTTAGTCGGGCACCGCATCCGGATCTTCGAACTCGACCAGCCTGCGTTCCATGATCGTGCAGGCAGTCACGTAGGTTTTCCCTCCTGCCACCTGCCAGCTGTCAAGCGTCGGCCACGCCTCCGAATAGCCCAAACGCTCATAAAGCGCCCTGGCTCCGGGGTTATCGTGCTCAACCAGCATCCTGGCGAGGGGTCGACCATGATCGATGATCTTGCGCTCCAAGGCGGCGATCAGTTCAGCTCCAGCTCCCAGGGACTGGAACCGTTCGTGCACCGCCAGCATCCAGATACTGCCGGCATCCTCTGATGGCCGGAAGTCCACGCCACCGATGGCGATCAGCCGGTCGTTCGGCAGGCAACCCACCAGCAACGCGACTTCTCCTGCGTACGAAGCCTCGAGCGCCTCAGCCACCGCACGAATGTGCTCCGCCCCGCCTGACCAGTCCAGATCGTTCAGGTCGGCCGGTTCAAGATCACGGAAACTCAGCCGCACGTCCATGAGCCACAACTGTGCCAGGTTACGGTGAGGGACATGCCTCGCTACGTCATTCTGGGTGCAGGAGCGGTCGGCGGTGCCCTCGGCGGTCGGGTCGGACTGGCCGGACGCGATGTCGTGCTTGCGGCCCGCGGCGACCACTTGGCAGCCCTGCGTAAGCATGGTCTACGGCTCCGTACGCCCGACGAGGACGTCACCCAGTCCGTTCTGGCTATCGCTGGGCCGGACGAGATCGAGCTCAGTGGTGACGACATCCTGATCCTCGCGACAAAGACGCAGCAGGCAAACGAGGCGCTCGTGACCTGGACTGACGCCCCGGTGTACCAGAACGGCCGGCCTATTGGCACTGCAGGTGAGCGCCTGCCGATCTTCATTGCGCTCAATGGTGTCGCTGCCGAGGCAATGGCGCATCGGTATTTTCGGCGGGTCTACGGGGTATGTGTCTGGATGCCGGTGGTGCACCTGAGGCCCGGGGAAGTGATCATTCGTAGCACTCCGCGATCAGGAATGCTCCATGTCGGCCGGGTGCCCGCGAACGCAGACGATCATGATCAAACACTGCAACAGGTTGCCACCGATCTGGCAGCTGCCAACTTCGACGTCCCGCTACCTGAGGATGTGATGCCGTGGAAGTACCGCAAGCTGATCAGCAACATTGGCAACGTCTTCCAGGCATTGGTAGCCCGCAATGGAGATTGGCGTTCTCTGGCCGCCGACGCCGCGAACGAGGCGCGCCGAGTACTCGATGCTGCGGGAATTGCATACATCGGCGAGGAGGAGGAGACCGCCGCACGAGCGGCCGGCTTCACCCTGAAGCCAGTGGCTGGGGTTGATGAGTTCGTCGGCGGATCGACCTGGCAGTCCTTGCAGCGGGGCACGGGAAACATCGAAACGGACTATCTCAACGGCGAAGTCGTGATGATCGCGCGTCGGATTGGGCTGGAGACTCCGATCAACGAGCAACTGGCCATCCTGGCTCGACGGGCGGCCGCTACCGGCACTAAGCCTGGAGACATCAACGTCGACCAGCTGGCCGATCTTTTGCGGCCGGAGTGACGGCACTCCTTTCTCCGGTTCCCACGCAGCGTGGGATGTCCATGCTGTACGTGGCGTGCATGCCATGCACAGCGTGAAGAGTCTGGGTACAGGCTCGAGAGTCGTCGACTAATGGGGGCCATTGTCTCCCTGAGATGAGCGCCGCTAGTAAACCAGCGCCCGAACGTTGTCAGCGAGCGCTGCTTCAACGAAGCTCGCAGCACCTTGAATGGTCGCCGACTCGACAAGGTCAGCCTCGCCAAGCTCGCGCCGCGCCGCGCACTGGGTACACACTGTGATCGCGCCGCCGAGCCTCACGGTTTCTACCAGATCCGCGACCGGCGTCGCATACGGGAGCTCAAGATTGGGCTGTCTTCCTGGCACGGCGAACCACACGGCTTCGCCGGTCAGCCAGACCGATACCGCAGCTCCGGCAGCGACGCCCATCGCGGCGACGGTCCACGCCTGGTTCGCCCGCTCGGCTGCTTCAGCACCGCAAGTGATCTTGATCAAGAGCGAGCGTGATGTCATTTCGCTGGACATGGCGGCCATTGTGGCAGAAGGTATCGCTGTGTTGATCACAAGATTCGCTGGGATGGCGCCTTGGGAGGCCAGATACGGCTACTCGCGCGTGGTCGTCGCTGGAGATTGGGCGATCACGGCTGGCACCACAGCGACCGGCTTGCATGGAGTGCTCCATCCAGGCGACCCATACCAGCAGGCGCTGGCTGCATTCGGCATCGCGCTGGACGCTCTGAAGGCAGCCGGTGCGTCCCCGGAGCAGGTGGTGCGTACTCGGATGTATGTCACCGACATCACGTCGAAGGCGGAGATCGGGCGCGCGCACCAAGAAATGCTCGGCCATGTTCGGCCGGTAGCGACCATGGTCGAGGTGGCGCAGCTCGCGGATCCCGCCCATCTGGTCGAGGTCGAAGTCGAGGCGTACGTCGGTCGCTGAGGTTTCGGTCTCGGTAACAGTGCAAGACTGGCGGCCGTGTCTGAGCGATTGCGGCACAGTGTCGTGTCTCCTGGGTTGCTCTGCGTTTGGCGTCGTTCAGGTGCGTGCCTGTCGTCGCGAGGCGACGCGCGGCGTCGACACGCAAGGCCGACGAGGGAGGCATACCGGGTCGTATGCCGACCGAGGCGAACGCCGCGAGGTGCGTGCCTGGGCGGCGCGAAACGTAAAGATACCTAAGAGGGGCGGCACAAACCATGCGTTTGGTGGTGCAGCGAGTAACGTCGGCGCGTGTCGCGGTCTCTGACGAGGTAGTCGGGGCAATCGATCGGCCTGGCCTGTTGATCTTGGCGGGTGTCACTCACAAGGACCAGCCCGCCACCGCCGAGCGATTGGCCGAGAAAGTCTGGACGCTACGCATCCTCCATGGTGAGAAATCATGTCAGGAGCAGAATGCGCCAATCTTGGTTGTCAGTCAGTTCACGCTCTACGCGGACCTCCGCAAGGGCCGGCGCCCGTCGTGGAGCGCAGCAGCACCACGTGCAAGCAGCGAGCCGCTGATCGAGGCATTCATCTCCTCACTGCGGCTGCTGGGCGCGGAGGTCGCGACCGGCGTATTCGGCGCCGAGATGCAGGTTTCCTTGACCAATGACGGCCCCGTAACCCTCATCCTCGACTCTGAGAGCTAGGCGGGCCTTGCGAAGGCGACCTCAGAGATCAAGACGGCATCGCGACCCCTGGCAGTCGATCCAGGACCGGTGCTTGCCTCGATCGTGAGCGTCACCTGGTCTCCCGGTTGCGAGGGAATGCTCAGCTTCTGCACGGTCTTCACCCCGTCTTCCAGCGACTGCTGGAATGACGTGCCATTCGCGAAGGTCCAGGTCGCCTTGGTAATCCGGCGGTACTCGCCATAGCGCTTAGCGCCGCTGGCCGGATCAACCTTGGCATAGCCATTCACCAAACCAACCTCGACGATGCTGGTTCCGGCCGGAAACTCGAATGTGACGACCTGACCAATGCCATTGCCATTGCACCGCCAAGCGGTATTCATCTTCCCGTCGAACATTTGTTCAGGCACGTAATAGACCGGGTTGCCGGCGTCATCGGTGGTCTGCGGCGCCTGGCAACCGACCTTCACCTGTGTCGGCGTCGCTGACGCCAATTGCCCGGAGGAGGACCGAGCAGGGGCAGCAGCCTTCTTCCCGCTGGGCTCCGCTGAGGCTGAGGCTGCCGGTCGCGAGTCGGGGCGCAGCAACAGTGCGATTCCGGCGACTGCTCCAACTGTCAGGCACAACAAGATCACGATCATGATGATCACGGGATTGCGGCCGCTCGGTGGGGCCGGTACCGGCTGGCCGCTGGGCAGCGACGACGGAGCCGGATCCAACGGCAGCAGAAGTGTTCGCGGGTCGCCGCCTGTTACGCCGGGAGCGTACTCGTCGCGGCGATACAGCCAGGCAAAGTCAGCTCCGACAGCCTTGGGCTCGCCGGACGCCGGCTCGTTCTGAGAAGGCTCATTGTCTGACACCTGAGACATAGACCCTCACGGTAACGCCGAGGTGCGCGCCTCGAGACGTTCCCGCGAGGGTCCGGCCAACGTCACAAACCCCTCAGCGTCAGGAAACTTCGATGTCGACGTCGATCTCGTTGACGCTGCCGCGTGCACCGACGACCGCGCGATCGACAGTCTTAGCGCCCGGTGCCAGAGTCCTGAGCGTCCACTTGCCGTCAGCGGCAAAGAACCGGAAGTGACCGGTCGCCGATGTTGGCACCTCTGCGGTGAACTCGCCACTCGAGTCGAGCAGCCTCACGTATGCCCCCGAGACTGGATTCCCGCCGCGCAGCACGCGGCCCTGAATCACGGCCTCCTTGGTCACGTCGACGCCGGCCAAACTGAGTCCGCCCTTGGTTGCTGCGCACATGATCTTCTCCTTTTTGAACTGACGCGGGAATCGAATGGATAGCTAGGCCCCTGAAGAGTTAGGCGTTGCCGGGATCGTCGCCGACGGCGACCGGCACACCGACGAGCGAGCCGTATTCGGTCCAGGAACCGTCGTAGTTCTTCACGTTCTTCTGCTCGAGAATCTGGTGCAGAACGAACCACGTGTGTGCGCTCCGCTCCCCGATCCGGCAGTAGGCAATGATGTCTTTGTCCCAGCTCAGGCCGGCGTCGCTATAGAGCTCTTTGAGCTCGTTGTCGGACTTGAAGGTGCCGTCATCATTGGCTGCCTTGCTCCACGGCACATTGACTGCGGTAGGAATGTGACCGCCGCGCTGTGCCTGCTCCTGCGGCAGGTGGGCCGGGGCGAGCAGCCGACCGGCGTACTCATCTGGGCTGCGCACATCGACGAGGCTCTTGGTGCCGATCGCGGACACTACCTCGTCGCGAAAAGCTCGAATGTTGAGGTTCGGGTCCGTCGCCGTATAGCTCGTGGCCGGTCGGGTGACCGTTTCGCTGCTCAGGTCGCGCGCGTCCAGCTCCCACTTCTTACGGCCGCCGTCGAGCAGCAACACCTTGTCGTGCCCGTAAAGCTTGAAGTACCAGTACGCGTACGCGGCAAACCAGTTGTTGTTGCCGCCGTAGAGCACGACTGTGTCGTCGTTGCTGATGCCACGCTCGGACAACAGCTTCTCGAACTGCTCTTTGTTAATGAAGTCGCGCCGAACTGGATCCTGCAGATCTTTCTTCCAATCCAGCTTGATCGCGCCAGAGATGTGACCACCGTCGTATGCAGTGGTGTCTTCATCGACCTCGACAAGGACGATGTTCTCGTCGCCGGCATGCTCGGCGACCCAATCACCGTCGACGAGTACTTCTTGCCTGCTCATGTTGTGTCTTCTCCTGGTGGGTTTGTGGCTAGACAGCCGAGGGTGAGGGTCCGGAGACCGTACGAGGGGCGGGATGAGGCGTGGTCGATTGCGAGCCCAACGGGGTCAGACTCGAGACGACAAACAGTGCGCCTCTACATTCGCCGAAGCTGACACAAGGACGAGCGCATCCGGCAGTGATCTACAGCACGCCGGCGGGTGAGCGGCAGCGCCCACGCGTTCGTCGAGGTCACGAGCAGAAGAGTAGAGGCCGAGTTTGGTCCTTCCCAACACTGTGTCTCATATCGCGAGATCGCATTCCAGATTATGGACACTTATCTGCCTCCTGCAAAGGGCGGCAGAACCTCAACTCGTACTGGCGCGGTCAGCGGCCGCTCGAGATCTGCCTGGTGAGCTGTAAGTCCATCAATCAATACCGAACTTGCTTTGATCACCTTGTCGAAACGCGGATCTGAACGCTTATCGCAGGCAAATCGGAGTGCTTCCGCGACGGATCGGGCCTCGATTTCTTCCTCCGCGACCCCCGCTGCGGCCCTTGCGCCAGCCCAATAATGAAGGGAAACGGACACCATTGCGTTAGTCTCAAGCATGCGTTCAGGCCATTTCTCCAGGTGGGCTGAAGGCTAGCACCGGCAATCCCCGAGGTGAGGAGACCGATATGGCCACCTTGCTGCTGCTTACCAACGACATGCATTCGTCCTCGGAAATCCTG
>JBKPTR010000140.1:0-3360 GCA_046735615.1 Actinomycetota bacterium | reverse complement strand
CGCCCGGAAGACCGGCCACTGCAGACCGGTAACGGACAGCGCCGGCCTACGAGGACCCAAAGATCAGTACAGCAGCGAAGTACAGCAACAAATGCACTGTCTAACACGTTCGGCTTCATCCAGGTGCGTCCTGGCCAGCGTTAATGAGGCTGCAGGCGGCTACTGCGCGGAGTTCGGGACGAGAGGTCGGTCCCATAGGAGGAAGTCCCGCATCACCAGAAACTTGTCCAAAATCAGCGCTGAGACAAGTCGACGCAGGTGTCGCGGATAAATTGGCGGACGACTGCTGCGCGCCGCGACGCCGCTCCGCGTGTCCTACCGTCGCTGCGGGCCGCTCGCGGCGAAATCCAAGCAACCGCGACCGTCGTCGGGTAGGACAGTTCGGTGACTGATGCATCATGGCGCGCAATCCAGGCCCTGCGAGCTGCGCCTACTGGCACGGCTGACCGCGACCGGCAACGTCGACGCACCTTCACGGCGGCGTTGAACCAGGCCGAGGAGCTGGCCGTAGCCGCGTCCGCCGTGACCTACGCCGTTCGGCCGCTGCTGTTGTTCTACTCGCTCAGCCAGGCGGGCCGGGCGATTGCGGCCGCCCATCTAAGGGAAAAGGCGGAGCTGAGCGGGCATGGCCTCAGCTTCACGTGCGATCCGATCGCCATCTTGAAGTCGACAGTTGTGCAACCTGGGGCCCAACAGGCGCGAGGCGCCTTCCAAGACGTCGCCGCTGCACAGGTTCACTTGGACTAGAAAACGCCGCCGAGCTCGGTGCATTTTGGGCCGGCAACCCTGACCTGCAGTATGTCCCCGTTCCCGAGGGTGGTGGTGAGTGGCCGAGCGCCTTGTCGTGCGATCTAGGAACCCGTAGCGATTCGCAGAGGGACACCGAGATCATGACCCCCGGCGTGGTCACTTCGCTTCTGATGCTGCCGGGTAAGACCGGCGCCGACCTAGATCGTGCGATCGCTCGCTACCCAACGCTTGCTGGTGCGCGGGCGGTTCTGAACGAGTTTGAGGTCAACTGTCCCGCAGGAGCCGATGAACTGGTCGGTCGCGTGGGGCCCGACAGCAGGGGGGAAGTGACTATCGCCCGCGAGTGCCCTGTGCAGATGACAATGCCGGAATACTGGCAATTCCAGGACGAGTTGTACTCCTCGGTCGAGATCGCTGAGACGTTTCCGCGATGGCCTAATCCGCACTTTGTGGGAATCGTCCGGCCCGCCATCGGGGGCAGCCCATCGCCCTCACCGCTGATGTTGTGGTGGGCGCTGCTACTAGGCCTATCAAGCCTCGTTCGGTACTACCCCGCAGTCTGGGTACGGTCAATCGACCTAGATGAGTCGATCCTGGCATCGCCTCTTCGTCAGGTCTTAGACGTGGCCATGGAGCGGGTCCCTGTCCGCGTCTTGGAGGCCCTTCGGGATGGGCAGGTGTGACTCCGAAATGACAGGAGTCTGGTCTTGCCCCGACCAGGTGTGCCCCGACACGGTGCCCTGTCCTTCCTTCAATGCCGTCGTGAGCCATCACGCCTCAAAGCAGAGGCCAGCGCCAATTGGCGTGTGCCATCAGCAACCGTTCAGCACTGGGCTCGCTCGCAATGCGTCGGGGGCGCTTTCCTTAGCGGGTGCGATCCTGATCATCAATCGCGACTACCAATCAGGGACGTCACCCACCACCGGCGCCGATCGGAGCTGATCGCGTGGTGTCGAATCTGGCTCCTCTAAGTCAAGGCCGGCGCTCCGCGCCGGCACGGCGCGTGTCCTCGCTTCGCTGCGGGCCGCGCCGCGTGCTAGAGCTCCACTGGCACTTCCATCCCACCACGCCGGTAGGGTCGAAACGTGCGGCCGCGTCATTAGCCGCCTTCCTGGTCGCGCAGGGCCGTACTCCGCAGGCGCAGGATCCGTTCGGTGATTCCGGGTGCAGCGCCCACAAGACGCGCAACTGGGCACGCATGAAGTCGCGGTCCTCATTGGCGGCATACAACATCTGTCCGAACCGCTTCCGCTCACCAAGTGCCTCGTCACGTTCCTGCATGTCGTTCCGCAGGAGCCTGTACGCGTCGTTAGCGAACTCGAGGAGCACTGCTTGCATGATCACTCAACACAGCGACATCCACCTGCCAAGACTCACCGACAGCATGGTGCTTACAAAGACTGAAGCGTTACGGGTTCCTCGTGAACCCCACGGCGCGGCCGATGAGTTTGTGGCTCCCGGCCGGTCAAAGCTCGTGACACCCAAGGAAAGGACACCGCCATGTCGGAGCTCCTCGTCGACTTCATCACCTCCCTGGACGGCCACGCATCGGGAAAGGGATGGCCCGGGTTCTGGGGCCTCGAGGGCCCGGAGTACCTTGCATGGCTCGGCGAGCAGCCCGAGGTCACCTACCTGATGGGAGCGAACACCTACCTACCGACTGATGTCGGGCTTCGCCGCCGGCGAGGTCCCAGATGGTCAAGACGAGTTCAGGCCCGAAGAAGAGGCCTCCGTCGACGAGCTCACGCAAGCGTCCAAGGTGGTGTTCTCCTCCTCACTCGAGGAGCCACTGACGTGGGCCAACTCCACGCTCGTCCGCGACGACGCTGTCGAGGCGGTCCGCGCCATGAAGTCGAGTGGCTCGGGGCTCCTCAGCACGATCGGCAGCCTCAGCCTGTGCCGGTCCCTGCTACGGGCCGGACTCGTCGACCGCTTCCGGGTCGGGATGTTCCCGGTGATCACCGGGGCCACGGGCGCGGAACGCATCTACGACGGTTATCCGGACGTCGCCCTTGAGATGATCGAGCACCGCACCTTCGACGGCCGCATCCAGCTGGTCGAGTACAAGCCCCGCGTGCTCGAGCACCCGCCGCTCGGCGCCACTGCGTGACCCACGGGCCCCACGCGAGAGATGGCAAGGGTCAGATGCGGGCAAGACTGGCTAGGGCCGCATGCTCAGAAGAGCGCCAGTGACCAGCCTCGGATGTCTTCCCAAGCTGAGAAGGAGCAGCCGATCGAGCAGCCTACGGGCCGATCAGTGACGGCCCTGCTCGCGTCGCCGTGGATGGCAGCAAGCGCAGCAGCGATATGGCGGACCTCACGCTCGCGACTCGTGATGCGTAGGGCTGGAGTCTTCGCTTCGCTGCGGGCCGCGTCGCGGGGCCCGCGGGTCACACGGCCCTCAATGGCTCGGCCGTGCCTACTTTCGCACGCGGAAGCGGAGCATCGTGACGGGACCTGACTGCCTATTGCTGAACGGTTCCAGATCGATCCTGCCGAGGCCCGAGGTCGAGAAGCGCACGCCGTCGCCAAGCAACACTGGCAGGACATACACCAGGACCTCGTCGACGAGCCCTCGCTGCAGGCACTGGCTGGCCAGGTCGGCCCCGA
>JBKPTR010000139.1:0-5274 GCA_046735615.1 Actinomycetota bacterium | reverse complement strand
GTGCTGACCCGCCCAGCGGACTGAAGTGTCGGATGGAGGCAGGTGGGATGGATCGGGAGACGGCGGAGTCGGTTGCTGGTGTTGCGCGGCTACCGCGACGGGCCGCGTTGCTGGTCTCGGTCCGGGCCGATCAGGAAGGTCCGTGGTCGCCGCACCGTCTTGATCATCTTTTCGTTGCTTTGGATGGTGTCGAGAGAACCCAAGCTGTATCTCTGCATGCACAGAGTGCGAGGGTGATGATCATTATTGAGAACTCGGCAACTGAGATGATCTTTACGCCCCGCTGGTGCACAGTTGCTCAGGTGGCACAGTTGCTCAACTATGGGGAGAGCAAGGTTCGCATGCTGATCATCACTGGCCAGCTGCGGTCGATCAAGGATGGGCGGTCTCGCAGGATTCTTCCAGAGTGGGTTGAGGCCTACGTTCAACATCGCGCCAAGGCTGCCGAGGACATCTGGTGACGAGTCGCAGAGCCAACGGCGAAGGTTCGATCTTTCCTTACCGCAATGGGTTCGCTGCTTATGTTTGGATAACGACTCCGTCAGGGAAGCGTCAGCGCAAGTACGTCTACGGACGAACACGGGAGATAGTCCACAGCCGGTGGATAGAGCTCACGCGGAAAGCCGCACGCGGGCCGGTAGTCACCAAGGTGCCGACAGTTGGGCAGTTCCTCAATCGATGGCTCGAAGACACGGTTGCTCAGAATCTTGCCCCGCTTACGTACGCACTTACGAGAGCCACGTGAAGAACTACATCGAGCCTGGACTCGGTGCGCTGCGGCTTGATCGACTTCGCGTCGCCGATGTCCAGGCGTGCCTCAATTGCCTAGCCACACAATGCCAATGCTGGGCACAGGGAAAGGACGCCCGTCGGGCGCTCCGCGGCACGGCACGGTGCTGTGCCGTCGGGCAGTGCTGTCATCGGGTGGCTTCACCGCGCACAATCAAGGACGTTAGAACCGTCCTGCGTTCAGGGCTGAATAGTGCGGTGCGCCAGGAGTTGCTTGATCGCAATGTGGCTCAGCTCGTACAGATTCCGAAGCAGCGAAAGCGAAAACTAGTGCCGTGGACGAGCGAAGAAGCTAGGCGCTTTCTCGAATCTGCACGGTCCGACTCCGATCCGCTCTACGCCGCCTACGTCTTGGTTCTGGTTCTTGGGCTTCGGAAAGGTGAGGTCCTCGGCCTCGCCTGGGATTCCGTGAATTCCGAGCAAAGCACACTTGTGCCAGACCATCAGCTCCAACGAGTCCGTCGATCCCTGCTCTACCGGGAAACGAAAACCGAGGCGTCCGATGCTTGGCTCCCAATATCGGACATCGTGACGGCGGCACTGAAGATCAGGCGCGGACAGCAGGACGAGGAGCGAGAGGCAGCAGGCGAGATCTGGCAGCAGACGAAGGACGTGCCGTCTTTGATCTTCACGGGCCGTTATGGCACTGCAATTGATCCGCGTACTCTCAACAGGAAATTCGTCGCGCGTTGCGAGGCGGCGGGCGTGCGTCCGATCACTGTTCATGATGTGTGGCACACATGTGCCACACTGCTCGTCGACCTAGATGTGCACCCCCGCGTGATCATGCGAATCCTTCGGCACGCCGACCAGGCGGTCACGATGGAGATTTACGCAAATGCCAGTTCGGCTGCCACACGCGAGGCATTGCGGCGACTTGGAGACATCTTGGACTGAGATGCTGCTGTACTTTGCTGCTGTACTTGCCGCCCGAACGCTTCGATCCAGAATCTCAATGTGTATCTGACCAGGCATTCCACTGGTCGGGGTGACAGGATTTGAACCTGCGACCTCTTCGTCCCGAACGAAGCGCGCTACCAAGCTGCGCCACACCCCGTACCGCACCGAGCCTCGGAGAGTCTAGCCCATGGGCTCGGCGCTACCGATGTCGTTTCAGGCGGCCCGTTCCTTGTCGACGCTCGTCAAAGTGAGCAGGGTCGCTTCCGGGGGACACGCAAACCGGATCGGTGCATACGGAGACGTCCCGACGCCTGCGGACACGTGCATCCACGCGGTCCGACCGCCCGCCCTGTGCTGCGAGAGACCCTTCGCGCGCCGAGTATCCAGATCGCAGTTGGTAACCAGCGCGCCATAGAAGGGAACGCAGACCTGGCCGCCGTGAGTATGTCCCGCCATGATCAAATCGTGCCCGTCGCTTGCCATCGCATCGATCACACGCCGGTACGGCGCATGTGTAACGCCGATCGCAACATCAATCTCCTCGCGGTTGATGGGGCCCGCGACTTCCGCGTAATGATCTTGTCCCAGATGGGGATCATCGGTCCCGCGGAGGCCGAGCCGCACCCCTTTGATCTCCAGTGATGCGCGGGTGTGAGTGAGGTCGATCCACCCCGCCTCCTTGAAGCCTCGCCCGAGATCCTGCCATGGGAGGGTCTGTTGCGCACGACGATCTCTGCTGCTCGGACCCCCGAAGTAACGCAACGGGTTCTTGAATGTCGGCGCGTAATAGTCGTTGGAGCCCCAGACGTACACGCCCGGACGCTCGAGCAGCCGCCCGAAGCTGGCAAGCACGAACGGCACAGCGTCCCGGTGTGCGAGGTTGTCGCCGGTATTGATCACCAGATCCGGCTCCAATGCACCAAGAGTTGACAACCAGCGCTGGCGGGCCCTGAAGGACGGCGTCATATGGACATCGGACAAATGGAGGACGCGAATGGGCCGCGCGCCGGGCGGCAGCACGGGTACATCCACCCGACGCAGCCGGAAGGCATTGACCTCATACAATCCGGCGTACGCCAGGCAGCCGGCGCCGACCGCTCCTACGCCGAGTAGGCCTTTGACGATCGCATTGGTCACACGCTTCGCAGCCACAAGCAGAAGGCTACAAGCGAGACCTGCTGCAGACTGGTCCCATGTCTGACGCACCAAGCACGCTCAAGAAGCGCCTCCGCTCAGATCTGACCGCCGCCATCAGGGAGCGCGACAAGGTCAGGTCCGGCACGATCCGGATGGTACTGACGGCGATCACTGAAACCGAGGTGGCCGGTTCCGAGGCCGTCGAGCTCTCCGATCAGCAGGTGCTCGACGTGGTCATCCGGGAGGCCAAGAAGCGACGTGAGGCCGAGGCGGCGTACGCCAATGCGGGTCGCTCCGAACTGGCCGAGAAGGAGCGTGCGGAGTCCGACGTGTTGGCCGACTACCTGCCGAAGCAGCTAACACAAGAAGAGATCGCGGCCATCGTTGCTGACGCGATCGCCTCGACCGGCGCCGCCGACCTCGGCATGAAGGGCATGGGCAAGGTCATGGCGCAGGTAACACCGCAGACCAAAGGCAAGGCAGACGGCAGCGTGGTTGCGGCTGAGGTGAGGCGGCAGCTATCCAGCTGATCCTGGGGACCTATGCGCCCTTCGACAGGCTCAGGGCGCATGGAACAGGCTCAGGGCACGCACGGCACAGGCTCAGGGCGCGCATGGAACAGGCTCAGGGCGCGCACGGCACAGGCTCAGGGCGCAGGTATCTACCGTGATGGGAAGATCGGCGGCAAGGTCGGAGGCGCCGGACCCGGCTGCTGCTTCTTCTTCTTTTGCTCTTGCGCCCTCTTCTTGGCGGCCTTCTCGGCGGCAACAACGTCTGGATCACGCCCGTTCGAGTACACCGCGTACACCATCCCGAATTCGGAGATCCACGAACCAGGACTCGGTGACCAGCCAATGAATCCGTACTTCGGCACCCTGTCGCTGTAGATGTACCGTTTCTCCACCGTGAAGCCGAGCCGCTCCAGCTTCCTGGTTGCGGCGGCAACGCTCAGGCCGCGAAGACTCGGCACTTTCACCTGCTTGCCGACGTCGATCTTGCGCGGCGGCTGGCTGAATCCGGTCTTCGGGATCTGCTGGAAGTACTTCTGCATCACCGGCTTCCAGATTTTCATGCCGGCGTCGCCGCTACCGGAGCCCTCCAGATAGACACCAGTGGACGGCACCCGGTAGCCCTTCACTCCGCCACGCCGGTAGTAACCCGCCCCCTTCCTGATAAAGGGTTTCTTGGTGTTGTCGACAGAGATCATGGCCACGCCGGCGATCTCGGGTGTGTAGCCCGCGAACCACACGGCCTCATTGCTGTTGATCGTTCCGGTCTTCCCGGCGATAGCCCGACCGTCGTTGATCTTGGCGCGTTTGCCGGTGCCCTTGTCGACCACCGACTTGAGAACCTTGTTGACACCATCCGCGACGTCCTTGTCGACCACCCGGCGGCAGTTAGCATCCGGCACGGCGAGGTTCTTCCCCCCACGCGTTGTGATTTTGGAAACGATGATCGGGTCACAGTGAATACCGCGAGCCGCGAAGGTTGCGTACGCCTCGGCCATGGAAAGCGGACTAACCTCGACGGTTCCCAGGGTGAAGGACGGCTTGTCCTGATACCACTTGACGATGTCCAAAGGTGGCTGGCCGATCCGTGCCCCGACCTTCACGCCGGTCCTCGCGGCCATCTTGGTCACCCGGCACATGCCGGTCGCCAACTCCAGTTGAATGAAGTAGGTATTGACCGACCACTGTGCGGCCTCCATCATCCCGATGGTCTTGCTGTGCCCCACCGAGTTCCTGACCACCCAGTGGTCCCAGACGCGCTCCCGGCCATGGCAGGACGTATAGCGGCGGCCGGTGAAGTTCAAGGGTGATCTGGCATTGAACTTCTTGCTGATCGGGATGCCCTTTTCCAAGGCTGCGGCGAGTGTGAACAGCTTGAAGGTCGAGCCTGCCTGGTAACCCTGGATGCCGCCCATTGCAGGATCGGCGGCCAGATTCCAGTACGTCTGGCCCTTCTTGGCGTTGCTGCCCATCACCGGTCTGCTTTGTGCCATCGCGATGATCAGGCCAGTGCCCGGCTGGATCATGTTCATGGTCGAGATGACGGGGTCTCTCGGCCCGACTACTGAGCTGACCTTGCGCTCCGCGAGGTCCTGTGTCTTGGGGTCGATCGCAGTCTGAATGATCAGCCCGCCGCGATTGATCAAGTTCTCGCGGTCTTCCTCGGTCTTACCCAGGCTCGGCGTGTTGACCAACGTACGTCGCACGTAGTCACACAGGAATGGGTAACGCGTGCCGACGCAACCGTTCCGGGTCCGCTTGACCTTCTTCTGGTTGAAGCCGACCTCCTTCGCCTGCCTCGCCTGGTCCAGTGTGATCAACTTGAGTTCGACCATCCGGTTGAGCACGACGTCGCGACGGTCGAGTGCGGCACTGGGATTGTTTACCGGGTTGTTGCTGTCCGGGTTCTGCACCAGGCCAGCCAACATCGCCGCCTGGG